>CANBZB010000029.1 GCA_947373745.1 Burkholderiales bacterium
GCCTATATTTAACTTTACATAATATACATCGTATAAAGTTAAATTAAAGACTAATCCATCAAGCCTTAGAAGGAACTGGCAGCTGTAAAGCCTTGAATTCCAAGAACTCCTCAAATCCGAATTTGCCGTTTTCACGCCCATTGCCAGATTGTTTGTAGCCACCAAATGGCGCATTGCTGTTGAACGGCGAACCATTGATATCGACTTGGCCCGTGCGAATACGTCTTGCCACAGCAATCGCATGGTCTTGGTCAGCGCTCCAAACGCCGCCGCCCAAACCGTAAATGCTGTCGTTGGCGATACGAATCGCTTCTTGTTCATCTTTGTACGTGATGATGACTAACACTGGGCCAAAAATCTCTTCTTTAGCCAAGGTATCGGTGGCCTTGACCCGCAGAATAGTTGGCTGGACAAAGTAGCCTTTGTCAAACGGCGGCTTTTGCGGACCGCCTGCAACAACTTCGGCGCCTTCTTGAATACCTTGTTCGATGAAATGCACGACCCGATCGCGCTGGGCAGCGCTGACCAAGGGGCCAAGGCGGGTGTTTTCATCCAAACTGGGGCCCAAGGTGAGCTTGGCGATAGCGGTTTGCGCCAAAGCCTTGGCTTCCTCGTAGCGGCTCTCAGGCACCAACATGCGGGTGTGCGCTGAACAGGTTTGACCACTGTTGAGCATGCAGGCAGAAACGCTGCCTTTGACAGCGGCCGCTAAGTCTGCATCTTCCAAAATCACACTGGCTGATTTACCACCCAATTCCAAGGCCACGCGTTTGATGCTTTGTGCTGCCAGTTCGCCCACACGCTTACCAGCGCGGGTGGATCCAGTGAAGCTCACCATATCCACCTCAGGATGGCTAGCCAAAACCTCTCCAACTTCAGGTCCCGTGCCGTTGACCAAGTTAAAAACACCAGCAGGTAGACCACTGTCATGGATGATTTCAGCCAAGATCATGGCGTTAATGGGTGCCATTTCACTGGGTTTTAAAACCACGGTACAACCAGCCGCTAATGCAGGAGCAACTTTCAAGGTAATTTGGTTTAGCGGGAAGTTCCATGGTGTGATGCAACCCACTACACCAATCGGTTCGCGCACCACCAAGGAATTACCCACCTGCTCTTCCCAAACGAAACGACGCGCTACTTTGGCGGCATTGCCCCAGTTAAAAACAGGCCCCCCCACTTGAATCATCTTGGCCAACTTAATGGGCATACCCACTTCGCGCGCGATGGCAGTGCCCATTTCATCGGTTCGGTCTTTGAGGCCTTGTACGATTTTGTCGATATAACCACAGCGCGTCTCGACTGGCAATTGCGACCAGCTATCAAATGCGGCTCTAGCTGCTAAAACGGCTTGCTCTGCCTCGGCTTTGGTGCCTTGCGGGACGCTGGCAAAAACCTCTTCGGTGGTGGAGTCATGGACTTCAAAAACATGATTGGATTGGGCTTTGACCCATTGGCCATTGATGTAATGGTTGCTGTAGTTTTTCATAGTTTCTTCCAATCTAGAGTCAAACGTGCGCTTCGTGCGCCCACAAAATCAAAGCCTCGCGGTCTTCCACCACCAAGCTCACTTTTTTACCCACTGGCAGGCATACCTTGGTTTGCACATGGCCAAAAGGCAGGTCCGTCAAAACAGGCGCCTTGATTTGGCTTCGCAACCAATCGACAACGCTTTGTAATTTAAAACCTTTGTCATGCGGAGTCAGTTTGTACTGGGTGAATTGCCCCAGAACCACCGCTTTTTGTTGAGCCAACACACCCGCATGTAGCAACTGGGTGAGCATGCGCTCAATACGGTAAGGGTGCTCGCTGATATCTTCTAAAAACAAAACTCCACCCTTAATTTGTGGGAAGTAAGGCGTACCCAGCAAACTCACCAGCACAGACAAATTACCGCCCCACAGCACTGCGTCTCGCGCCCAAACACCCTCTCGTTTGTGCGACAAGGCTTTGGCGCATACAGCGGACAATCGCCACCCTGCCCCTTCACCCTGCCCGCTCAGCATGTCGTCAAAACACGCTTCCATGATGTCGTCGGGTTGTTCTTGACCAAAATCTTCACCCAAAGCAGGCCCCGCCCATGAATGGCTGCCTGTTTTCGCCAACATCGCAGATTGAAGCGCTGTGAAGTCGCTCAGACCCACGAATCGCGTCCCCTTTTCAACCGATTTGGCGACCTGTTTGTAGTTAATGTTCGACAGGATCCTTGTTAAACCATATCCGCCACGGCTGGTTAACGCGACATCTGCACCACTGTCAGCAGCGCGATGGATAGAGGCCAATCGTGTAGCGTCATCGCCAGCAAAACGGGAGTAACTGTTGAGCGCATGGGCATCCACTTCCACAGAGTGGCCAAGCTTTGTCAAACGCTGAACGCCGCGTTTAAAAGCTTGCTTATCGCGCACTGCGCCGCTGGGTGAGTAAATATAAATATGTGCCATACGACCGATTGGGTAAAGAAGGGGTTAGATATTGTTAAGAGACTTTTCAATCTTCTTTTGAGCCCGGCGCATTTCAAAAAAACTTTGTAACACCTGCACGCATTCATCTGCAAGTACACCGCCAGTTACTTGCGTTTGGTGATTGAGTTGCGGGATATCGAATAAATTCAATACTGAGCCCGCAGCGCCGGTCTTTGGTTCTGTCGCCCCAAACACAACGCGCGCAAGGCGTGCATGCATCGAAGCCCCGCAACACATCGCGCAGGGTTCAAGGGTGACGTAGAGTGTGCAATCTTCCAATCGATAGTTGCCCAAGGAATTGGCAGCCAAGCGCAGGACATTGATTTCGGCATGGGCGGTGGGGTCGTTGTGCCCCAAGGGTGCGTTGTGTGCGGATGCAATAACACGCCCATCCTTGACAACCACTGCGCCGACAGGCACTTCACCAGCTAGGAAAGCTTTATTGGCTTGCGCCAAGGCAAGTTGCATAAATTGCGCGTCTTGCTCAGACATGCGGTAGATGGACCGCTAGGTCACTTAAAACTTGCGCTTAGCAGCAGGCCCACCTGTAGTAGGACCCTTGCCTTCAATATGACGGAATGTCACACGGGCTTTGTTCATGTCATAGGGAGAGAGTTCTACCGTGACCTTATCGCCTTCAATAATGCGAATGCGGTGCAGACGCATTTTCCCAGCCGTATATGCAATCAGGGAGTGACCGTTTTCCAGGGTGATGCGGTAGCGCGAGTCGGGCAAGACTTCCGTCACGACCCCCTTCATTTCGATCATTTCTTCTTTTGCCATGTGTGTAGTCTTTTATCCGTAAATTACCTTAATCCGCTATTGTAGGACGCTTCTGATTCGGCAATTCAGACGCGTTTGCGACTAAAGCCAAGGCCTCTTTTGACCCAAAATTGATAACTCTTGTAAATCCCAATCCATGCTGAAGTGAACCGTCTATGAACCTGTACGCCAAACTGTTACAACGCCAAGCCGAAAACCGGCCTATTCGCATAGGCCTGATAGGTGCTGGCAAATTTGGATCCATGTATTTGGCGCAAATCCCCAAAACTCCAGGCGTCCATCTGGTGGGTATCGCCGATTTATCGCCGGACGCCGCACGCACTAACTTGGCACGCGTTGGTTGGAATCCAGACCAGTTAAAAGCCACCACGTTGGATCAGGCTGTTAAGGAGGGAAGCACCTGCATATCTGACGATTGGAAAAGCTTGGTGCGCCATCCGGCGATCGACATCGTGGTCGAATGCACGGGCTCGCCTCTCCATGCGGTGGACCACATTTTGGAAGCCTTTGACCATGGCAAACACGTGGTCAACGTGACGGTAGAGGCCGATGCTTTCTGTGGCCCCTTGCTAGCAACACGCGCACAAACGGCTGGCGTGGTGTATTCGCTCGCATTTGGCGATCAACCAGCTTTGATTTGTGACTTGGTGGATTGGGCACGTACCTGCGGCTTTCCCGTAGTGGCAGCAGGACGCGGTCACAAGTGGTTGCCACATTTTTGCGAGTCCACTCCAGAGACGGTCTGGGGCTACTACGGCTTAACGCCTGAGCAAGCTGCGCGTGGCGGTTTGAACCCCAAAATGTTCAATAGCTTTTTGGATGGATCCAAGCCATCGATTGAGAGCACCGCTGTTTCTAACGCCACCGGATTGGGCGTACCCAGCAATGGGCTGTTGTATCCACCCGCGAGCGTAGAAGATATTCCTTACGTCACACGCCCTATCTCCGAAGGCGGCGTGTTGGAACGCAAGGGTATGGTGGAAGTCATTTCGTCGCTAGAAGCAGATGGCCGTCAAATTCCCTACGATATTCGTATGGGTGTGTGGGTCACTGTTGAAGCTGAAACCGATTACATCAAAAACTGTTTTGAAGAATACAACGCACATACAGATCCATCGGGGCGTTATTTCACCCTCTACAAGCGTTGGCATTTGATTGGTTTAGAAGTAGGCGTCAGTGTTGCCAGTGTTGCGTTACGTAACGAACCGACAGGCGTTGCCACCAACTGGAATGCTGATGTGGTGGCAACGGCCAAACGCGATTTGCGTCCGGGCGAATTGCTCGACGGCGAAGGTGGCTACACCGTGTGGGGCAAATTACTTCCCGCGTCAACGTCCAAAAAAATGGGCGGCTTGCCGCTGGGCTTAGCACATGGTGTCAAAGTGGTACGCCCTGTTGCCAAAGGCCAAAGCGTCAGCTGGGACGATGTGGCCATGGACACTACCACCCACGCCTACAAAATTCGCCGCGAAATGGAAGCGGGCTACAGCTTTTAAAACATGCGAATAACCAATCCACTGCGACTGACAACGCTTGGTAGGTGGATGGTGGTTGTTTTTTTGGTGGGCTCTAGCACCCTCTGTGCAGAGCCCATTCAAGCATCTGAAGGCTTGCGCATCATGGCCGACAGGAACACCGGCAATTGCGTGTCTTGCCATGAGATTCCTGCATGGAAGCAAAGCACAGAAAGCGCAAATCGCCTCACGTTACAAGGAAATTTTGGCCCGTCTTTGCAAGGCGTAGGTTCGCGCTACAACAAGCAACAACTGCGTCAATGGATTGTGGATGCGCGCGTTATCCATCCCAATACCTTGATGCCGCCTTACGGAACCAACGAGAGACTCCACCTACCCGCTCGGTCAAAGAATTTGCTGACGCAAAAGCAGATTGAAGCTGTTGTTGATACGTTGACCACTTTTGCACAAGTGCCCGTTTCAACTAAAGATGAAAAACCATCTGAAGCACTAGCTACATCTGGCATAGCGCAATTGCAATCTGCGAATGCGATGAACCCCATTGAACTCTGGATTGACGAAGGAAAACGCAAGTGGGAAGAAGATTGCAGCGCTTGTCATGCGCTTGAAAAAGTTGTCAAAGCAGTCCCTAATTTCCCGAAGCTAGATGCTTCGCACAAATTGATCAACCTAGACGATCAAATTTCGGTTTGTCGTCAAAGGGCTGAGGTAAATGCAAATCCAAATCCAAATCCAAATTCAAATTCAATTGCAACTACAACTGCGTCTACTCAATCTTTTTACAACGATGACAACCTTACTTTGGAGTTGAGCACGTTCTTAAACGATGCTGCACGCCTACTTGCCATCAACATCGCACCGCCTACAAATCCATCGCACGCCACCATTTGGAAGAAAAATTTAGCTGATGGAGAAAGGCTTTTCAAAACCCGTATGGGCCATATGAACCTATCGTGCCAACAATGCCACGATGGCAAGGTAGGCACCTCCATGCGTGCGCAAAAAATTTCGGCTGGCCATCCAACTGGATTTCCTGCTTATCGCATCAGTTGGCAGGGTTTGGGTTCGATTGAGAGACGCATCAGGGCTTGCTATTCCGGCGTGCAAGCGCAAGTTCCAGCTCCGCAAGATATTCGTCTACGACAACTCGAGTTGTATTTGAAAACGCGCGCACAGGGCTTGCCACTAGAGGGACCATCAATTCGCCAATGAGATGCGCGCCTTTGCTTCGCCTGTTTCACCCGCATCGTCTTGCCACTGCAATACCAATTCACCGCTTTGCGGCGTACGCACTTGAAACTCTAAAAACGGGTCAGCTGATATGCCGGACCCCAGTGTCGCCTTAAATACTTGCTTGCCTTCAAAATGGGCCGTCAGCGTGTGGATCACGTTTTTAGTGACTGCCGAACCATTCATATCGAAACGAAAACCTGTCTCCATAGGGTGACGTATCAATAAGCGCACAGTCGTCATGTGGCCCGGCAACTTGGCTGGAATAATTTGCAAACGTGAGTGCATCATGTTTGATCCAAACAGGCCGATTCAGTGACTTCTACTTCTGCTGTATCCAGCCACCACATACCATCAGAAGTTTGCGCTAATGCGTAAACAGTTTGAGAACCACCTAGCCGAACACGGGTAGAAATCAGCACTTGGTCTGAGCTAGGCCCAAATTCAAATGCAGCTATCAAAGGCCTAGGGTTGCGGTTAGACAAAAGTAACAAGCGACGCACATGGTCTTGTGCAGTCATAGGGCTTGCGATCGATACTTTTAGGGGAACATTGAAACCGTTGTCGGCTAAACGGGCGATCTCTAGTTTCACTCGCCCTTTTTGAACAACGTTGTCATCGACATAAGGTTGCAACAACTGCTCCTGCGAAACATGCTGCGCAAATAGCGCTGGTGTCGCGCCCCAGCCCCACCCCAAGCCGAGCGCCCATAACAAGCGTCGGCGAAGGTTCATACCAAGCGCAAGCCCTCGTTCTTGAGCGGCAGCATACGCACTGGTTTGCCACCGCGTGCAGCAGCAATCGCATTCAATATCGCTGGCGCCACTACGCAAATGGTGGGCTCACCTACTCCACCCCAGAAGTCATAAGTGGGAGCAATCACGGATTCGATTTTTGGCATTTGGTACATGCGTGCAATCGGATAGGTATCGAAATTTTTCTCCACAATGCGACCGTCTTTGACAGACGATTCACTCTGCAAGGAATCCATGCCGTAGGCGACTGATCCTTCAATTTGGCTTGCAATTTGAACGGGATTCACAGCGTGTCCGCAATTTGTCGCCAATATCAAGCGATGTACTTTGACACCATTGCCTTTGATAGACACCTCCGCAATAGCGGCGGTGTAACTGCCGTAGCCCATGAACTGCGCGATACCTCTGAACATACCTGGTGCTAGCGGTTTGTCCCAGCCCCCTTTGTCAGCAACGGCATCCAAAACACCTAAATGTTTGGGGTGGTTTTTTATTAAGTTACGACGAAACGCTAACGGGTCTTTACCTGCCGCCTTAGCCACTTCATCGATAAAGCACTCCAAGTAAATCGCATTTTGGTTGGTATTCACACCACGCCATGGACCGACTGGCACGTGGGTGTTACGCATGGCATATTCGACTTTGAGATTCGGTACGGTGTAACCCAGTTGTGATTCACCTGGATCTTTCCAATAACCTTGTAGTTGTCGACGGTCTTTGCCGTCCACTATGTTGTGGGGAGACACATGGGCATTGATCGATTGACCAGATACGCGCAAATGCAATCCGACCATGTCCCCTTTTGCATCGATACCTGCGACTAAGCGGCATTGGCCAATAGGACGGAAGAAGTCATGGGTCATGTCTTCTTCGCGGGTCCAAATAAGTTTGATGGGTGTGCCAGGGAATTGTTTGGCAATCAAGGCGGCTTGTCGCACATAGTCTTGCGTACCTCCCCTTCTGCCAAAGCCGCCACCTAAAGGTGGGTTGTATGCCTCGCACTTTTCTAAAGGTAAGCCTGTTACCGCTGCCAATGCTGCCAACGAGGCCTCTGCATTTTGGCTAGGCACCCAGACTTCCGCACGATCTGCTGTCACACGTGCCGTGCAATTCATTGGCTCCATACAGGCGTGTGAGACAAAAGGCGTGCCATACACGGCTTCAATTTTTTTAGTTGCGCCTTGAATAGCCTCAGCCACATTGCCTTGGTCAATGTCTGCAAAGACGTTGTTGCTAGACGTCAATCCTTCGCGTAAACGCTCGGCAATGGTGGCGCTAGATTCCTTGCCATTGGGACCGAAATCCCAAGTGATGGGCAACACTTCTAAAGCAGATTTGGCGCGCCAGAAACTGTCTGCCAGAACTGCCACTGATTCATCGTCAACACGCACCACCGCTTTGATTCCGCGGCGCGATGAAATTTTTGATGCATCAAAACTTATGAGCTTGCCCCCAAATACAGGGCAAGCTTTGATGGCGGCGTATTGCATGCCTGGCAAAACTGTATCGATACCGTATTTGAGCGAACCGTTGACTTTGGGTGCCGTGTCCAATCGTCTAGGAGACTTGCCTAATATTTTCCAGTCCCTTGGATGTTTGAGGGTGATGGACTTAGGGTCAGGCGCAGGCAATTTTGATGCTTGGCTAGCCAACTTTCCGTAGCTTGTCGTCTTGCCTGAAGCAGCATGTGAGACAACGCCCTTTTCTACGGAGAGTTCGTTCACAGACACTTTCCACTCCGCTGCTGCCGCTTGTAACAACATGATGCGCGCCGCTGCACCGCCTTGACGCACATATTCGTGCGACTCACGAATACCGCGACTGCCACCAGTAGACATATTGCGCCAAACTCTCTTGCGTGCAAGGTTCTGTCCAGGGGTAAAAGTTTGCAAACTGACTTTGGCCCAATCACATTCCAATTCTTCAGCTACCAATTGGGCTAAACCGGTATGTGTGCCTTGTCCCATTTCGGCGCGCGCAATACGGATAACACAGCTATCGTCTGGACGCACAACCACCCATGCATTGATTTCGCTACCACCCAAAGTAGATAGCTCGTTCGATTGCGCCGCTGCTGGGAAATGAAAGCCTAAGGCCAAGCCCCCAGATGCCAGAGCCGAAGACACCACAAATTGACGGCGGGTCAACGCCACTTGGTTTTGATTTTTCACAGTTGTAGTTGTCATAGAGGCCTCAGTGGTCAATTTCTAAATCGGAAGAAATGCCCGTCTTGGCATTCGCAGCACCAGGGCCTGCGTAATGGATGACAGAACCGATGCCCTTGCCTGTTCCAGCCGCCATATGAATGGCAGCACGAATACGTTGGTAACTGCCGCAACGACAGATATTTGTCATGGCGTCATCGATATCTTTATCAGTGGGCTTAGGTATGCGTTTTAACAAAGAGGCTGCAGCCAAGATTTGTCCAGATTGGCAATAGCCGCATTGCGGAACATCGAGTGCCTTCCATGCCATTTGCACAGGGTGTGAAGAGTCGCTAGTCAAACCTTCAATCGTCGTGATCTTTTGATTCACAGCACTTGAAACAGGGAAGGAACAAGAACGAACCGGCTCGCCATTCACATGCACTGTACAAGCGCCACACTGCGCAATACCGCAACCAAATTTGGTTCCCGTCAAACCCAGTTGCTCCCGAATGACCCACAGCAAAGGCATTTCGGGTTCTACGTCAACGCTATGGGTAGCGCCGTTTATGTTCAAGCTAAGCATCACATTCCCTATGTAAATAACTAGAGGGACTATCGCCTAATAGCCTGCCTTTTCGGAGCGGTAAATCCCTAATAAGTCGTCATTAAAGGGACAAATATCCAGGCGCTTTATCCAATACTAAAGTGGTAAAGGCTTACCGTCGTAATTGAGAAAAGACCCTGTATTTGCCAACTTCAAGGCCTGAAACTGATTGATAAGCCCTGAAGCGCTCTCATTGGGGGTGATATCTGCACCACTTCCGCCCATTTCAGTCTTCACCCATCCAGGGTGAAAAGAGGCAACTGTGATGCCATCAGCTTTTAGTTCATTCGCCAAGGTCACCATGATGTTGTTGGCACCCGCCTTAGATGCGCGATAAAAATAGGCGGATGTCCCTTGGTGTTGTTGACTTCCCATGTACGAGGAAATAATACAAATCCTTGGCGCAGAACTCTGTTGAAGGTGTTTGTGAAAAGCCCGTGCAGTAAAAAAGGGCCCTGCCGTATTTGTCATCAAAACGGTGGAGACTGAAGAGGCATTGTTCGCGGCATCGCCAAGTCCGCCACGCGCACTCATCACACCAGCGTTACAGACTAAAACATCAATACCGCCAACAATCTTGTCAGCAATATTTGCAAGGGTCTCTTCGTCACAAGCATCTGACTTAAAGATTTGCCCACGCCCATTTGATTCCTGAACAAATTTGTTTAACTCAGTAGCAGTTTCAGGGTTGCGGCAAACAGCATAAAGGCGGTCACCCGATTGCAAAATCAGTCGCGACATCTCAAGACCGATTCCGCGGTTAGCTCCAGTGATTAAGTAAGTCGTGGTCATTTGCGTCCTGTTTAAAGAAATTTATTTATGAGATTAGCAAACGACAGATGTTTACTAAGGCTCACAAGAATGTGAGAGGGTATCAAACAAAAGCGATTTGACTGTTTGTACTATGCGGATCCCGATTAAACCTTTCCTTCAGAATCAAGTTCAACCTCTTGACTGAATCAATTTTGATGCTAAACTACATCAAAATTGATTCAACTGAGGAGCCTGTTATGCGAACAACTGTCACTATCGACGATGCTCTTTATGCGCAAGCGCTAGAAGTCATCGAGCCAAACGTAGACAAATCTGATCTGTTTCGTGAAGCGTTGAAGGTATTTATTCGGGTGGAGTCAGCCAAACGTCTTGCCGCTTTGGGAGGCAAAGCTCCAAAAATGCAAACCATCCCAAGAAGGCAAGTTAAACAGTAAACCTTGCCATGATTCTTGTCGATACATCTGTTTGGGTCAGTCACTTCAGACAGAGCAATTTAAGCCTCGTCTATTTGTTGACCAATGACCAAGTGCTATGTCATCCCTTGGTTATTTTGGAAATTGCGTGCGGCTCACCACCTTCACCACGACACAAAACTTTGGAATATCTAGATAAATTACAAACAGTAAAAACCGCAACCACGCGAGAGACCATGACGCTGATAGAAAGCCATGACCTGCAAAATTCAGGTTGCGGGGCCATTGATATGGCGTTGCTGACATCTGCGCTGATTACAGAAAATGCCAAGATTTGGACGCAAGATAAAAAGCTTGATGCTCTGGCTAAGAAGTTGGGAATTTCTTTTACGCCAAAGCTTCATTGAATTTGAAAAACGGTTATTCCCACTCGATAGTAGCCGGCGGTTTACTAGATACATCCATCGTTACACGGTTAATCCCGCGCACCTCATTGATAATGCGCCCGGAGACTTTCTTTAACAACGCATAAGGCAATTCAGCCCAATCGGCCGTCATAAAATCACTGGTTTGCACCGCGCGCAGAGCCACTACATATTCATAGGTTCGGCCGTCACCCATCACTCCGACACTTTTCACAGGCAAGAAAACCGTGAAGGCTTGGCTAGTGAGGTCATACCAAGATTTACCAGTAGCTTCATCACGGAAGTTGCGCAACTCTTCGATAAAAATAGCGTCTGCTCTGCGAAGCAAATCGGCATATTCTTTTTTTACTTCGCCAAGAATACGGACGCCCAAGCCAGGCCCAGGGAACGGATGGCGGTAAACCATTTCATGCGGCAATCCAAGCGCAACGCCTAACTCGCGCACCTCGTCTTTGAAAAGATCACGCAGTGGCTCAAGCAACTTTAAACCCAATTGCTCAGGCAATCCACCCACGTTGTGGTGGCTTTTAATGGTGACTGCCTTTTTACTCTTCGCGCCACCTGACTCAATCACATCAGGATAAATCGTGCCTTGGGCTAAGAAGGTAGCGCCTTTGTGACCGCCATCACCTGCTTTTAGTTTGGCAGCTTGCTCTTTGAACACGTCAACAAACAAACGACCAATGATTTTGCGTTTGGCTTCTGGGTCACTCACACCAGCCAGTTTTCCCAAAAAGAGTTCACTGGCATCTACACGAATGACTTTTGCATGGAGCTTGCCTACAAACATTTCCATCACCAAGTCGCCTTCGTTCAGGCGTAACAGGCCGTGGTCTACAAACACACAGGTCAATTGGTCGCCAATGGCGCGATGTATCAATGCAGCAGCAACGGAAGAATCAACTCCGCCTGACAAACCCAAGATAACTTCTTCTTCACCCACTTGTTGGCGAATCAATTCCACGGCTTCGGCGACGTGGTCACGCATCACCCAATCGGGTTTCGAACCGCAAATATCACGAACAAAGCGATTGAGCATGGTTTGGCCTTGCACCGTGTGCGTCACCTCAGGGTGGAACTGCACTGCATAAAACTTACGCGCTTCATCTGCCATGCCTGCGATGGGGCAACTAGGCGTACTGGCCATCACTTTGAAACCTGATGGCAGTTCGGTCACCTTATCGCCATGGCTCATCCATACCTTGAGGATGCCGTGGCCTTCGGCCGTGGTGAAGTCTGCAATGTCTTTGAGAAACGCCGTGTGCCCATGGGCCCGCACTTCGGCGTAACCAAATTCACGGGTATGCCCACTTTCTACTTTTCCGCCGAGTTGCTGCGCCATGGTTTGCATGCCATAGCAAATGCCCAGCACTGGAATTCCTAACTGAAATACGATATCAGGGGCGTTGTCAGTCGTTTCTTCGTACACGCTGGCATGGCTGCCGGACAGAATGACGCCTTTTAGATTTCCGTCTGCCGCAAATTCACGCACCCATTCTTCACTGACATCACAAGGATGCACTTCGCAGTAGACATGGGCCTCACGCACGCGGCGGGCAATGAGCTGGGTGACTTGGGAACCAAAGTCAAGAATGAGAATTTTGTGGTGTGACATGAATAAAAAAGGGCCTTAAGTGGCCTTGGCGTATTGTCTCAAAAAACAAAACCGCCTCTAGGGGCGGTTCGTTAGGCCATAGAAACAGTATTTAGCGCTATTCAGCGCGATAGTTAGGCGCTTCTTTGGTGATCTGCACGTCATGCACATGGCTTTCACGGATGCCTGCCGTCGTAATTTCAACAAATTCAGCTTTGTTTTTCATGTCGTCTATGGTGGCGCAACCGCAATAACCCATGCTGGCGCGAATACCGCCTGCCATTTGGTAGATGATGCTGATCATCGAACCTTTGTACGGTACACGTCCTTCAATACCCTCAGGCACGAGTTTGTCTGCATTAGGGTTGCCCGTGCTCGATTCTTGGAAATACCGATCTGCGCTACCTTGTTGCATCGCGCCAATCGAGCCCATGCCACGGTAACTCTTATAGCTTCTGCCTTGATAAAGAATAACCTCGCCAGGCGCTTCTTCCGTGCCAGCAAACATGCCGCCCATCATCACGCTAGAAGCACCAGCTGCCAACGCCTTAGCAATATCACCGCTGTAACGAATTCCACCGTCCGCAATCAAAGGCACGCCCGTACCTTGTAAGGCTGTGGCCACGCTATCAATCGCCATGATTTGTGGAACGCCAACGCCAGCCACGATACGCGTGGTGCAAATAGAACCGGGACCAATCCCCACTTTTACTGCATCGGCTCCCGCTTTGACCAAAGCCAAAGCCGCTGCACCTGTTGCAATGTTTCCGCCCACTACATCGATGTGCGGATAGTTTTGTTTGACCCACTTGACGCGTTCAATCACACCATGGCTGTGTCCGTGCGCGGTGTCGACCACGATGGCGTCGACCCCAGCTTTAACCAAGGCTTCTACCCGCTCTTCAGTGCCCTCGCCTACACCCACGGCAGCGCCCACACGCAATCGACCCGTGGCGTCACGCGCGGCATTGGGAAAACTTGTTTGTTTGGTGATGTCTTTGACAGTGATAAGACCTTTGAGTTCAAACGCGTCGTTAATGACAAGCAAGCGTTCAAGTTTGTGCTTATTCAACAAGGCTTTGGCTTGTTCAGGTGTCGTACCTTCAGGCACGGTTACCAAACGCTCGCGGGGTGTCATGATCTCTTTGACTTGTACGTCATAGCGGCTCTCAAATCGCAAATCGCGGTTTGTCACTATGCCAACAACCTTGCCAGCATCGCACACAGGGAAACCAGAAATACCTAACTCTTGCGATAAGGCCAGTACCTGACGAACCGTATGGCTCGGCGTGATGATCACGGGGTCTAACAAAACACCGCTCTCATAACGTTTCACTTTAGCAACCTCAGCAGCTTGTTCGCTGGCTGTGAGATTTTTATGCACGATTCCCATACCACCCTCTTGGGCGATGGCAATAGCTAAACGCGATTCCGTCACGGTGTCCATGGCCGCAGAGACCAAGGGCAAGTTCAGTGCGATATTGCGAGAAAAAATGGTGGCGAGGGAAGTGTCCTTAGGCAGGACTTGGGAGTAGGCGGGCACCAGCAACACGTCGTCGAAGGTGAGGGCTTTGCCGAGAAGGCGCATGGGAGAGCTCCAAAGATTGGTATTTTAGTAGTCCACCCATCTACGCTGTATACAAATTTTCAAGAGCGTTTGGCCAAAGGCAAATTCAGGAGCAAGTTTTGGGGTTTCAACGTAAGCCGATTTTCAGAGTCCATGGCCATAGCCAAATAAACGGGCTTGCCGCGGACTTGGGCAGACATATCGTTAGGTTCTCGAAAATGCAAAGAGAACAAGCACAACATACGCTCCATCTTCTCTGTCTCTACCTCTTCCCCTTGGTACAGCGCGTTCAATACACCGCTGGCTTGCGCATCTAGTCCTACATGCCAGACCCACTGGTCATCGTCGATATCTTTTTCGGTTTGTATGCGCACAGATACACCCAAAAAGTGTTCAATCCAAAGCGCCATGACATCGCATAGAGCGTTTAAGGCAGGTTGTCCATGGTTGAGTTGCACAGCCCAATCAAAGCTTTCGCTACGAGACCAATAGCCATCGGCTGATTCGGGTTGCAGCACATCAAGGTCTACGCTTTTGAGTTTGATGCCGCCTTTTTGAAGCAAATCACCTAAAGTGCCAAAACTACTTTCCGTCGCGAGGCGCTCAACCGTTTCTTCATCTGCCGCCATCACCACGCCATCTTCTAGCACTGTTATTTTTTGCGTGCGGAAAAACATCTCAGCGATTCGCACTTGCATCGCCGTTGCATCCTCTTTAAGGATATGGCGAAACAAGATTTGGCTGATTTGATGCACCAACAACGGCGGAACATCCACGCCACTTCCTTGGAAAAGCGCTAAATAACTCGCCTCCAAAGTGGGATGGGCCAAAATGCGCTGCCTAAAACGCAGCCACACCGCATAGTTATCACGCGCATCTGCATCTTGCAAAGACCCGAGTTGATCGGGCTTAATTTCACTGCGTGGGTTATCTAACAAATACTGATGGAGTTCAATTTCAGCCGCACAGGAAGTCTCCATGGGCGCGAGCTCAGGTCGTTCTAACAAAAAACGCAGAAAGTCATCCGTTACCACCAAATGGCCAGCCGTATTGGCTTCTAGAAACGTATAGCCACAGAGGGGCCAGTAGTTGTGTGTCATTCAATAGCCTGGTTTAGCGCCCTTGCGGCGCGAAGCAAACAAGCCAGCGGCACGGGACCCTTGTTTTTGAAAACGCTCTCTTCTGGCGACTTTAGGATCAACTTTGAGAGGTCGATAAATTTCTAGGCGATCTTCGTCTCGCAGTACATAGTCATGTGTAATGGGACGTCCCCACACACCAAGCGTCCATTGCCCTTCGTCTGTCGAAACGTTGCTTGGAAAATTCTCAAATGTCTGACACGCCAAAAGTGCATCTTTGGCGGTGCTAGCTGGTGACAACTCCAGCAGATGCACATGTACCTCACGAGGAAGACCCGAATACACCACAGTAATTTTCAACAAACAGGCGGTCATCAAACGTAGACTTTTTCAGCGCGCTGCACAAATGCGTCGATCAAGGTGGCCGCGATTTTGTCAAACAAAGGCCCGACCAATCCACCAAACATGCTCTCAAAGCTGTAGTGCAAAGTCAGTTCGACGCGACAAGCACGCTGAACCTCCGAGCTTCCCTCCTGAGTTAACGGATAAAAGTCCCATGTACCATCCAGTTGTTTGAAAGGGCCGTCAATCAAAGATAGCTTCACTTGCCGTCCTTGCGTATGGATGTTGCGGGTGGTAAAGCTTTTGTGAAAGCCGCCTAAGGCCATGCCTATTTCAGCCACCATCCCGGTCGCGTCTTGCGAGACAATACGGGTTTTGTCGCACCAAGGCAAAAATTCAGGATATGCGGCCACATCGGTCACCAGCGCAAACATTTCTTCTGCGCTAAACCAAATAAGAACGGACTTGTGAACTGTTTTCATAGAATAGTTTGCATTGTAAGAAGACATCCAGCCCCCACCTAGCTTTCATGGCCACTAAAAAACCAGCGCTTCCAGCGCGCATTGCCGATAACAAAAAAGCTGCCTATAACTATTTCTTCGAAGAAAAGTTTGAGGCAGGTATGGTGCTGCAAGGTTGGGAAGTGAAAGCTGCGCGCGAAGGCAAGGTGCAACTGACAGATGGGTATGTGGTGGTGCGCGATGGTGAATTGTTTGTCATTGGTTGCCAAATCAACCCCTTGCACACCGCCTCTAGCCACATCAGTCCAGATGCAGTTCGTACCAAAAAGCTATTGATGAAGAAGGACGACATCAAACGCTTGATCGGTAAGGTCGAACAAAAAGGTTACACCCTGGTGCCAGTGAATCTACATTGGAAGAACGGCAAGATCAAATGCGAAATTGCTTTAGCCAAGGGCAAAGCTGAGCACGACAAGCGCGACACCATTAAAGATCGCGAAGGCAAGCGCGAAGTTGAACGCGCAATGAAATCACGTAGCCGTTAAATTTTTTGGGCGCTGTTTTGTGCAGACCATAAAGCTGCAACGCCTACAACACTGACAACCAACAGCATCCATAAGCCATAGCTATAGCCATCACTTGGCGACCACATCAAGCCCATCAAAAGCGGCGCTGCCGCTCTGGAAATGGCCATGGGCACACCCAATATGCCATTAAGACTTCCCATATGGGCTTTGCTCACATATTCAGCCATGACAGTGCCCTTGACTATCGTCAACATACCGTTGCCTAACCCGTAGAGAAGTACGAATACCAAGCAACCCAAAACCGCACCATGACCCAAGATGAGTGCCGCCAAGCCCAAAGGAATCAATAAGGTGACCCATCGATTAGACGTATGGACATCAATGCGCTTCTCCAATAAATAAAGGCCTAAGCGGCCGACCACTTGTATCACTCCAATGCTTGCTGGAACAGCAATGGCCCAGGCTTCACCCATTCCAGATTCGCGCAACAAACTCACCATATGGGCGGGTAATGCTGAAGTAGCCGCCATCAATAAAACCACGAAACAACTCAACTGCCAAAACACAGGATTGCGCATGAATTGCCAAATCGATAGGTTTGGCTCTGCTGTCTTTAAATCAACGTGTTTTGCTTCACCGTCTAAATATTCTTGATTTTTAACTAAGTTGAGTGATGTGGACCGTGCGCCACGCAATAAATAAAAATGAATGGGGGCACACACCAAGAATTGCATTGCTGCAATCACCCACATGGTTTCTCGCCAGTCGATGGCATCCATCATCCATGCAATCAAGGGAATGAACACCGTACTTGCCAAGCCACCTAAAAACGACAAGATGATGATGGCGCGTCGAAAGTGATTGGGGAATCGTCGGGTAAGCACCGCAAAAGCTGGTGGGTACAGCGTGCAAGCCATAGCCACACCCAGCAATGTCCAGATGACATAGAACTGGACCATGGTGGAGACCACACTATGCGCCAAAAGTAACAAACCCACCATGAAGGAACCAGCCGTCATGATCAAGCGTTCATGTCCTCTATCAATCCATCGGCCAATAAAAAATGCCAACAGGCCTTCCGTCAGCAACATCAAGCTAAAGCCCAGAGACGATTGCGCCCGTGTCATGCCAAAAGCCTTTTCGAGCGGCACCATAAACAAAGCAAATCCGTAAAAAATACTGCCCCATGTAATCAGTTGGGCAATCGACAAAACCCATACAAATCTTGCATCGCTGCGGCTAAATTGCAATCGAATGAACTTTCTCTAGAGATTACTTTTTCTTGCGCGGAGGTAGCCCCGTGTGCTGCGTCAAAACACGTCCTGGACGCACGACAGTACTGTTTTTGCGCCGTGCACTGGTGTAGTTGCCATCTGTAGTGGGCTGAAAAGTGGGAATCAGGTGGTGTTTGCCATTACCAATGAGATCTGCACGTCCCATGGCTTTAAGCGCCTCACGCAATAAAGGCCAGTTATTGGCATCGTGGTAGCGCAAAAAGGCTTTGTGTAAACGGCGACGCTTTTCGCCACGCACGATATCAACCGCATGGCTTTGGCGCGTCACACGCGCTAGGGGATTTTTGCCCGAGTGGTACATCGCCGTCGCGGTGGCCATGGGGCTGGGATAAAACGTTTGCACTTGGTCTGCACGAAAGCCATTGCTTTTGAGCCACAGCGCGAGGTTCATCATGTCTTCGTCTTTGGTGCCAGGGTGCGCGGCGATGAAATAAGGCACCAAGAACTGCTTCTTGCCAGCTTCAGCGCTGTATTTGTCAAACATTTGCTTGAACTTGTCATAGCTACCAATACCGGGCTTCATCATCATGGACAAAGGCCCGCCCTCGGTGTGTTCAGGTGCAATTTTTAAATAACCCCCCACATGGTGGGTCACCAACTCTTTGACATATTCGGGTGATTGCACCGCTAAGTCATAACGTAATCCTGAACCGATCAAAATTTTCTTAACGCCTTTGAGCTCGCGAGCACGACGGTACATGTGTATCAATGAGCTATGGTCGGTATTGAGGTTTTGGCAAATTCCTGGGTACACACAACTCGGTTTGCGACAAGCAGATTCAATCTCTGGGCTTTTGCAACCAATGCGATACATATTGGCTGTGGG
>CANBZB010000030.1 GCA_947373745.1 Burkholderiales bacterium
AATGACCTCAAGATGGTCATTAAGTGCTTGCAACAAACCTTGTTTACGTATAGCGCGAAGATGGTGCGTGACCAACTCCACCCAAGCTAAATCTTTCACAGGCGCTTCACTCCAAATAGAGGCGATCTGTAATAGCGACAAGACGCATGGTTGGTCATCTCCCCAATGTTGATGAACCAAGGATTGCAAATGGTTAGCAAGAGGATCAGACCATGTGTAAGCATTGCCTGACTCGTCTATACCCTGTAAAAATCGAATCCAACAAGCGGTTGCAAATGCAAGATGCGTAGGCATTTGATTTGCTAGACGGTTGGCCGTATAGGTTGGCAACCATCGCAAAGGCAATTTCAAGGAATTGTCCGAACAGATTTGCAAGGCGCGATGCTGCAATGCAGGATTGGCGAACCGTTCGAGCAAGGCATCGCGATAAGCATCAAGATGCGGGCGACGCACAAAAGGCGCAATGTCTTCGGTCATCAACCGGTATGCAAAGCTTCGAAGAGGAGACGTTGCCATGCAGTCTGCAATGGTGGATAACCCAAGCACAGCTCCCATAGCCGCTAAAGCGGAGTGGCTCGCGTTGAGCATGCGTAACTTGGCTTCTTCATAAGGCCGAACGTCGCTAACCACTTGTACGTCTACGCTTTGAAGCGCTTGCGCGTCACTTGGATCGGCCAGCTTGTCTTCAATCACCCATTCCCAAAATGACTCGGTAGAAAGTGCAATCTTGTCTTCTGCGCCCAAAGCATCGCGCGCCGCTGCAAGACAGGCGGCACTGCTTTGCGGAACGATACGGTCCACCATGCTATTGGGAAAGAAACAATACTTTTCTATCCATGCTTGTAGCTGCGCTTTATCACCAAGATGGACAGCTTCACTATCTTGGTTTGCATGCATCAAAGTGTGCAAACACAAATCTCGCAATCTATCGCCGTTGTGGCTCAAGTTGTCGCAAGAGGCTACAGTTAATCGCGCAGCAAAGGAAGTCCCAAGTTGCGCGTAGCGCGCCGCAAAACCCTCCAACAGCAATTGCGCCAATGCGGAGCCATAGCCTTTTTCCGTCACCGTCAGAGTGACCCATCGCGTATCAGCGCATGCCAATTGATCTACAACCCGCTGGCGCTCTAGGGCGGCCACACAACCCGCTTGGATAGCGCCAATAGTCTGCCAATGGCTGCCCTGTGCACTAGCCACTTGCACCGTATATTGCCAGCCTTGGATTTTTAAAGCTTCCAAGACGTCTGGGTTGTGCATCGCCACACCAAACACGCCCCAACGCTTATCGCCTTGTTGAATCAGTTGGTCAAACACACACGCTTGGTGTGCGCGATGGAATGCACCCAAGCCCAGATGCACCACACCAGTGACTGCTGGGCTGCCCATGCCAGTGCGGAGGTTCAATGCATCAAACCGTCATGCCGAGTTTCTGCCCCGACGCTTGGATTTCTTGCCACGTGGTGTCGTCGACCACGATGCCGTTTTTTAAACGGTCCGCACGGGCTTTGCGCTCAGGTTCACCAGCAATCAACACGCCTTCAGAGTCGGGCGCATCTGGACTTTCGTGAAGCCAATCGACAAAGGCCAAGCTTTCTTCTGCAAAACTGGTTTGCGTGCCTAAGCGTTGGGGGTCGATCACGATGGTCAACATGCAGTTGATCACCGCGCGGCGACCATCTGCCTCTTTGTGCCAAGTGCCACCACCGCTCAATGCGCCGCCGAGTAACTCACAAGCGACGGCTAAGCCAAAACCTTTGTGTTCACCAAATGTGCGCAATGCGCCCATCTTGCCGTTGCTTTGTGGAACTACCACCACCCCGGGTTTGTTGGTGGGGTTGCCATGTTCGTCAATCAAGGTGCCTGGTTCAACATCACGCCCCTCGTTATGCGCCACACGCATCTTGCCTTGGGCTACACGGCTGGTTGCAAAGTCGAGCACAAAAGGCTCGCGGGCATTTGCGCCATAACCAATAGGAATACCAATACAACAAGGGTTGGTGCCAAAGCGACCATCACCACCGCCAAAGGGCGCCACCACAGGGCGTGATGCAACGCTCACAAAATGAAGGGACACCCATCCTTTCGCAACGGCCATCTCCGCATAGTGGCCGATACGTCCCAAATGGTGCGAGCTAGCGAGCGACATGATGCATGCGCCATGTTGGGCCACGCGCTCAAAAGCCAATTCCATCGCCTGCACGCCAACGATTTGACCGAAACCTTGTTGGCCATCTAGGCCCAGCAACATGCCTGTATCTACTTTGATTGCAACGCTACTGTTGGGCTTCAAGTTGCCTTCCAAAATTGCATCTACATATCGGGGTGTCATGCCTACACCGTGCGAATCGTGCCCGCTTAAATTAGCCATCACCAAATTGCTGGCCACTTGTTTGGCTTCTGCAGGCGTGCTGCCTGCTTTGACAAAGATTGCGGTGATTTTGGATTCGAGATCGGCGGCAGAGATTTTTAATGACATAGGGATGTTTTAAAAGAAGTGTTTGAGAACGAATAATTCAATATGAAAAGGCAAAAAACTTTTGCAATACGCCTTTAAAAAGACAACTACATCACAGCGCCCACTTGCCAAGGTACAAATTCATTTTGACCATAGCCGTGTTGCTCGCTCTTACTAGGTTTACCAGACGCGCAATCTAAGATGTGTTGAAAAATCTTTTCACCCATGGCTTGGACAGTCGATGTGCCATCCACAATCTCACCGCAGTTGATGTCCATATCGTCTTCTTGCTTGTTCCACAAAGCTGTGTTGGTGGATAGCTTGAGGGAAGGCGACGGTGCACAACCATACGCTGAGCCTCGTCCAGTCGTGAAGCAAATGATGTTGGCACCACCTGCCACTTGCCCTGTTGCACTCACGGGGTCATAGCCAGGGGTGTCCATATAAACAAAACCGTGTGCATCGACGCGCTCAGCATATTCATACACCGCTTGCAAATTGGTGGTGCCACCTTTGGCCACTGCACCCAAAGACTTTTCCAAAATCGTGGTGAGTCCACCAGCTTTGTTGCCAGGGGAGGGGTTGTTGTTCATCTCGCCTTGGTTGATGTCGGTGTAGTGCTCCCACCAGCGAATGCGCTCGACCAACTTTTCACCCACTTCGCGACGCACAGCGCGGCGGGTCAGTAGATGTTCAGCGCCATAAATCTCAGGTGTCTCACTCAAAATGGCAGTGCCACCATGCGCGACCAGAATGTCCACGGCGGCACCCAATGCAGGATTGGCGCTGATGCCTGAATAGCCATCTGAACCACCGCACTGCAAGCCGACAACGATGTGTTCTGCGCTGCAAGGCACACGTTGCACCGCGTTTGCAGCTGGCAACATTTGTTTTACAAATGCAATACCCTTGGCGACGGTTTTAGCCGTACCACCGGTATCTTGAATATTGAAGGTGTGCAAACTGCTGCCTTCTTTCAATCCGCTATGGGCTAACCAAGCATTGAGCTGGTTAGCCTCGCACCCCAAACCCACCACAACAGCGCCGGCAAAGTTGGCGTGCGTCGCATAGCCTGCTAAGGTGCGCTCCAAAATTTGCATGCCAGTGCCTTCGGTATCCATACCGCAGCCTGTGCCGTGTGTCAAAGCGACTACGCCATCGACGTTAGGGAATTCAGCTAATGCAGCAGGATTGGTATGGCGCGAAAAATGGTCAGCAATCGCACGAGCCGCAGTCGCTGAACAATTCACACTCGACAAAATACCGATGTAATTGCGCGTAGCAACGCGGCCATCGGCGCGCACAATGCCTTGAAAGGTGGCGTGGCGTTTGGCAGGCTCTGGTTTAACGTCTTCGCAAAACGCATAGTCGCGACTGAAGTTGCCTTTTTCTGGGCCCATATCTAGGTTGTGTACATGCACATGGTCGCCGGCAGAGATGGCGCGACTAGCAAACCCGATGATTTGGTTGTAGCGGCGCACGGGCTCACCCGCTCTGATATTTCGAATCGCGATTTTGTGGCCGGGCGGAATGAGGCCACGCACCGTCACATGTTCGACAGTGCCGCCGCCCATGAGTTGGCTACGTGCAATCACTACATCATCTAAAGCATGGAGTCGAATAAAAGATTGCATAAGGAATTTTCTAAAAGGCGGTGCTAAGAAGATGCGGGAATACCACCATTGGACAATCGTCATACCAAATGCACAATCGTAAAAACCCGCATGAAATCGATGCTTTTAAGATGCATTCAATGAGACGCATAGGCGTCTGTCAGGAGACCACCCCATGAGACTCAAAGGAAAAACAGCGTTGATCACAGCGGCAGGCCAAGGTATTGGTGAGGCCACAGCACGTGCGTTCGCCGCTGAGGGTGCAACGGTGTATGCCACCGATGTCAATGCTGCGCTTTTAAAAAAATTCGATGGCGTAGCCAACATCCATGCATCGGTATTGGACGTATTGGACAAGCAAGCCATACAAGCACAGGTCGCCAAAATTTCACAGATCGATATTGTTTTCAATTGCGCTGGCTACGTACATAACGGCCCCATCTTGGGTGCAACCGATGATGAGTGGAACTTTGCTTTCAATTTAAATGTGCGATCACAGTTTTGGATGATCCAAGCGGTACTGCCCAAGATGCTCGCCCACTTCGAGAAAACTGGCCAAAGCAGCAGCATTATCAATATGGCAAGTGTGTGCTCTAGTGTCAAAGGTATTCCAAACCGTTTTGTCTACGGCAGTAGCAAAGCGGCGGTCATTGGTTTGACCAAGAGCGTGGCGGCTGACTATGTGCGCCAAGGTATTCGATGCAATTGCATTTGTCCCGGTACGGTGGATACGCCCTCGTTGCACGACCGTATCAATAGTTATGACGACCCCGTAAAAGCACGACAAGACTTTATCAACCGCCAACCCATGGGACGCCTGGCGCAAGCCCATGAAATTGCGCCCATCGTTACCTTTTTGGCGTCCGATGAATCGGTCTTTGCCACGGGTAATGCCTATATGGTCGATGGCGGCATGACCATTTAAAGCACACGATTCACGCTACCATCTATTGTTTTTTTGAAAGGACTTCATCCATGAAACTCGTTCGTTACGGCCAACCTGGTAAAGAAAAACCAGGATTGATTGATGCCCACGGTAAATTGCGCGACTTGAGCAAAGTCATCCACGATGTGACGCCAGATCAACTCAGCGACAAATCCTTGGCAAAGTTGGCCAAACTCAATACGGACAAGTTGCCCTTGGTCAAAGGCAAGCCCCGCATGGGTTGCCCGATCAGTCATATCGGTAAGTTTGTTGCCATCGGTTTGAACTACGCGGACCACGCTGCGGAATCAGGCATGCCTATTCCTAAAGAACCCATCGTGTTCATGAAAGCTACTAGTTGCATTCAAGGACCCGATGACGATGTCATGTTGCCAAAAGGCTCACTCAAAACCGATTGGGAAGTCGAACTCGGCATCGTGATCGGAACCGAGGCACGTTATGTATCGCAAAAGAGTGCACTCGACTACGTCGCAGGCTACTGTTTGGTCAACGATGTGAGCGAACGCGAATACCAGTTGGAGCGCGGCGGCTCATGGGATAAGGGCAAGGGTTGTGACACATTCGGCCCGATCGGCCCATGGATGGTTACCAAAGACGAAGTGCCTAACCCACAAAAACTCCATATGTGGTTAGAGCTCAATGGCCAGCGCATGCAAGACGGTAATACCAAGACCATGATTTTTGGTGTGACCAAGTTGGTGAGCTATGTGAGCCAATTCATGACCTTGCAACCTGGTGACGTCATCACCACCGGCACGCCTCCCGGTGTTGGCATGGGTATCAAAGTCAAAGGTAAAGCTGCACCTGTCTACCTCAAGCGCGGCGACCATGTCGCACTAGGTATTGAAGGGCTAGGCGAGCAAAACCAAAAGATTGTGGCGTTCAAAGCCTAATCACGCTAAACGCGCATAACTAATGCCATGTATGTTGCAAGCCTTAGGGCTTGAACTGCATGGCGTTTTTTATAGCGAGACGACTTGCAAGCCTGGTAGCGACTGCGAAGGAAACTCTTCGCGGTCAAACGCGGTATCGCCGTCTTCAAATGCTTCACCCGTAGCCACCAAGTTTTTGAAATCAAACTTGCTGTGATCAAGCAAATGCGACGGCACAACGTTTTGCAAAGCTGCAAACATATTTTCAATACGGCCAGGAAATTTCTTTTCCCATTCACGCAACATCTCGCCGACGACTTGTCTTTGTAAACCATCTTGGCTGCCGCACAGTGTGCAAGGAATGATGGGGAACTGGCGGTAAGCAGCCCAACGGACCAAGTCTTTTTCAGCGACATACGCCAAAGGTCGAATGACCATGTGGTCGCCACCGTCGCTCACCAATTTAGGAGGCATGCTTTTGAGTTTGCCGCCAAAGAACATATTCAAAAAGAAGGTTTGCAAAATATCGTCGCGGTGGTGTCCCAATGCAATCTTGTTGCAACCTAATTCGCCGGCCACGCGGTACAAAATGCCACGGCGCAAACGTGAACACAGGCTGCACATGGTTTTGCCTTCAGGCACTTTTTCTTTGACGATAGAGTAGGTGTCTTGCGTCTCAATACGAAACTTCACGCCCAGTTGCGTGAGGTATTTGGGCAAAACATCTGCCGGGAAACCCGGTTGTTTTTGGTCTAAGTTGACGGCAATCAATTCAAACGAAATAGGGGCGCGCGCTTGCATTTTGAGCAAGATGTCGAGCATGGCATAGCTGTCTTTACCGCCTGACATACAGACCATGACCTTGTCGCCTTCTTCGATCATGTTGTAGTCGACGATGGCTTCGCCGACCTGGCGGCACAAACGTTTTTCGAGTTTGTGGTTCTCGTGTTCGATTTTGATTTGGGCGGGTTTTTCAGCGGTAGTCATTGCGTTCACCATTGTCCTGTTTCCATGCGAATCGCGACTTCGCAATCTTCAAAAATTTCGAGCTTGGCGATTTTGACGCGAACGCCCAATACGCCAGGCAGTTGCATCAAACGATGCGCCAATTTGCCAATCAAGCTTTCCAGCAAGTTCACATGCTCTGCGGTGCATTCACTGATGATGATGTTGCGTACCTTGCGGTAGTCCAGCACATGGTGGATATCGTCATCACTGGGCATCAGCGGTTG
Organism: Burkholderiales bacterium; assembly: GCA_947373745.1. Classification (GTDB taxonomy): domain Bacteria; phylum Pseudomonadota; class Gammaproteobacteria; order Burkholderiales; family Burkholderiaceae_C; genus Limnohabitans. The sequence goes on from CANBZB010000030.1 coordinate 7,116, forward strand.
ACTGCCGAGATTGAGCTCGGCATCTACCTGAATCGGTTGCGGGTTATCGATTTCATGTTCTAAGATGCCAAGGTTCGCATCAAACCGCAAGCCTTGCAAAGTGAGTATTTGCGTGCCTTTGTTCAGCATCTCACAGTACTCCGGGTTTAGCGCGAAATGCCTCTACCCCAACCGCTTCGCAATCGGGATAGACATCGGGTTTGCGGGTAGAGACGCGCGCCGCCATCACGCCAGTGTGCTCCAGTAATCGGTTCAAGATATCGTCACACAGAGTTTCTTGCAGATTGATATGGCCTTGCGCAATACGCGCATGTACAACAGCGCGGATAAAGTCGTAATCAACCACTTCGTCGATACGATCGTCCTTGGGGCTGGTGCCTTGCATGGACACGTAAAGATCGACGTCGAGCACGATGCGCTGCGCCGCATGCAATTCAAAGTCGTGAATGCCAATATGTACTTGCACGGTGAAACCACGCAAAAAAAGACGGCGGCAGGTTAAAAGAAGTTTGTCGTTCATGGTTTTAAAAGGTCGTCCACTACAAACATGACGTCACGCGCGAGTGGCACCAAGTGTTGTCCATTGTCGATGCGTAGCGTTGTGCCTGTGGTGCTGGCGCTTTCTGCCAGAAACACCACGCTTCGCGCGACATCTGCAGGGTTGATGGCTTGTTGCAGCAAATTGATTTGTGCAGCACGGTCGAAATTTATTTGTGACTGCGGGCCGCTCAAGTACATAAGACCAGGCGCCACTGCATTCACGCGCAAGGTAGGCGCGAGGGATTGGGCTTGCAAACTGACGGCGCGCTCCAAAGCAAGTTTGGAGAGGGTGTAAGTGAAGTAGTCAGGGTTGAGGTTAAACACCTTTTGATCAAGCACGTGGACCAAAGAAGGTTTAGCGCTGTGTGCTGGCTGTGCACCAGTGACGGGCTGGCGATGTAATTCTGCTAGCCATTTACCAAAGTGCATAGGTGCCATCAAATTAACTTTGATTTGGGCCAGCGCTTGCGCCTCATCAAATTTATCACCCGTATCGGGTACAAACAAAGAGGCGTTGTTAACAATGCACTGCAGATGGTGCGCTGCAGCTGCGGTAGTCGCTGTGAAGATCTGATGGCAACTGGCCTCATCATCCAAGGCGCCTTGTACTGCTATAGCATCTACACCCAAGGCGCGAACTTCGTCACATACGCCAAGGGCTGCAGATTCAGAGTGGTTGTAATGGCACGCTACATTCCACCCCGCTTTGGCAAATGCCAAACAGATTTCGCGTCCAAGACGCACACCACCACCGGTAACCAAAGCCCAAGCGCGCATAAATGTGTTGTGAAGTAAAAAAGAAGTGGTGCAGCGCGTTACGATCTGCACACCATGGATTCTCGCCAATTATCGGATGACCCGGGGCAACAGGCCCTTTACACCCTGATCCAACGAAGCATTGACAAAGCGGGGGGCTGGTTGGGCTTTGATCGGTTCATGGCGCTAGCCTTATATGCGCCTGGTCTTGGTTATTACGCAAACCAATTACGTAAGTTCGGAACAACGCCTCAAAGCGGCAGTGATTTTGTGACTGCACCTGAGTTATCCAAATGGTTTGGACGTACTTTGGCAAATCAAGTGGCCGAAGCTTTGGAAGCAACAGATACCGATACGGTGTGGGAGTTTGGTGCAGGTTCTGGTGCCTTGGCGCTCCAGTTATTAGACACTTTGGGCGAGAAGGTCAAGCGCTACACCATCGTCGATGTGTCGGGTAGTTTACGTGCGCGTCAGCAAACGACTTTGGCAGCGTACATCGACAAAGTGCAATGGGTGGATGCGTTGCCCGAACAGATCAGCGGTGTGGTGGTGGGCAATGAAGTGCTTGATGCGATGCCAGTGCAATTGCTACACCGCAAAAACGGTGCTTGGCACGAACGGGGCGTAGTGTGGGACCAGTCCTTCAAATGGGAAGATCGATTAACAGACGCAAGGCCACCCATAGAGATAGAAGGTGTGCATGACTACCTCACTGAAATACATCTACAAGCCCATGCATTTACCCAAACACTCGCCGATCGATTGCTAGCCAGTCAAAAAAGTACAGGCAAAGGCGGCGCGGTGTTTTTGATCGATTACGGTTTTCCAGAGCACGAATACTTGCATCCGCAAAGACATATGGGTACCTTGATGTGCCACCAACTCCATCGCGCAGACCCAGACCCGTTGCGCGATGTGGGCGCCAAAGATATCACGGCGCATGTGGATTTCACAGGTATTGCATTGGCTGCGCAAGATGCGGGGTTGCATGTTTTAGGCTACACATCGCAGGCGCACTTTTTGATCAACTGTGGTTTATTAGAACCACTTGTCGAAGCGCCTTTAGAAGAAAAAACCATGGCGCAAAAACTCATCACAGAGCATGAAATGGGTGAGTTATTCAAAGTGATTGCGCTGGGCACGCACGCATGGGAGCCATTGGGTTTCAAGCAAGGCGATCGCTCGCACACCTTGTAGTGTGCAACCGCTCGCTACGCGTTCTCTAGAGCCAACGCGATAGCTGCTTCGCGTGCAACATCTAAGCGTTTTCCAATGGCGACACCTGTGACGCCTTCTTGCAAAGCTTGCGCGCTAATGGCAGCGCTATCTACTGACTGAGCCGCTTCAAAGGCTTTCAGCAGGCGTGGCCTTTGCGGATAAGGTTTTTCTGTAAAGCCTAAGCGACCACGGGCATCGCATTCACAGGCTACCAGTGCTTGTGCAAAGCGCGCTGGACGACGCAAAGCATCGCAACGCACTAACAGGCGCAACAGGGCTTCTGCACCAAACTCCAAACTTTGATGGATATTGCCGTGCTCGCGTGCCACAACCTCTGCGAGTTCTTTGCATTCAACAGGAACACGCCAGCGTTCGCAGATCGACTGCAACAACTTCACACTGCGCTGCTCGTGGCCAATGTGGCGCGGCAAGATATCGGCAGGCGTTGTTCCTTTGCCAAGGTCATGGCATAGACAAGCGAAACGCACTTCTAATGTGGCGTCGCACCGAGCACTTTGATCCAAGACCATCTCTAAGTGAATGCCCGTATCAATTTCTGGGTGGTATTGGGCGCGTTGCGGCACGCCGTAGAGGCGATCGACTTCTGGCAGCAATCGTTGCAATGCACCACATGCGCGCAAGACTTGCAACATGCGTGAAGGTTGTTTTCCCATCAAGCCGCGTGCCATTTCTTGCCATACACGCTCACTCACTAATGCATCGACCTCGCCTTCATCCACCATTGCACGCATCAAGGCAAGTGTTTCAGGGGCAAGAGAGAAATCAGGAAAGCGCGCTGCGAAGCGTGCGATGCGCAAAATACGAACAGGGTCTTCGCGAAAGGCTGCGGTCACATGTCGAAGCACTTTATGGCTTAAATCTTGGCGCCCGCCATAAGGGTCAAATATTTGTCCCGTGAGAGGATCTTGCGCGATAGCGTTGATGGTGAGGTCGCGTCGTGCCAAGTCTTCTTCTAAGGTCACGTCTGGTGCAGCGTAAACAGAAAAACCTTTGTAGCCACGTGCAGTTTTACGTTCAGTGCGCGCTAACGCATATTCTTCGCGAGTGTCTGGGTGTAAGAAAACGGGGAAGTCTTTGCCAACAGTTTGGTAGCCGAGCGACACCATTTCTTCGGGTGTGCTGCCAACAACCAACCAGTCGCGGTCGAAACCACTTAAACCCAATAAGGCATCACGAACAGCGCCACCGACTAAAAAGACTTTCATCTAATTAGTGTTACGACTAGGAAATACAACTTGCAAACTCTGCGGGTGTCGAATTCCAAGTGCTGCAAGCCCTTGCGCACTTTGACTGGCTACGTTATCCGTTTGCATAGATGCCAAATTGTCGCGGCTCATCAAAGTAGGACCCGGCAGAAACTCCATCATCAATGCTTGAAACTTAGCGATGAATGAAGGAAGCGGAAATACAAATCGCGCATGTCCAGACCATCTTCCAGCTATTTCAACCAGTTGCTGTAAGGTGAATATTTCAGGACCGCAGACCTCGAACGTTTGGCCTATGGTCGCGCGGTGTTCAAGGCAGTACACCGCCGCTTGCGCAACATCTTGGACCCACACCGGCTGAAAACGCGTTGCAGCTCCAGCGAGTGGCATAACGGGAAATACTGCCTGCAACTTAGCAAATACATTGAGGAATTTATCGTCTGCCCCAAAAATTACGCTGGGTCGCAAGATTGTCAGTTCTAGGTTGGCAGTTTGCACTGCGGCGTGCAAAACCTTTTCTCCACGCGCTTTACTGCGTTGGTACATCGACGCCGCGTGTTCATCTGCGCCTAACGCACTGATATGCACCAAGCGATGGACGCCGGTCTTGTTACAGGCGGCTACAAGGTGCCGCACCAGTTGCACATGGACATGGTCAAAGGCCTGTTCATTTCCATGCAAGATAGCTACCAAATTAACAACCGCATCTTGGCCACGCACAAGAGACATAAGTTGTGCGGGGTCGTGCACATCGGCGTGAACTACTTCAACACCCGGAAACATTTGTACGCTTCTTGCTGGCAAGTGCCGTGTTGATACGGTGATGCGGTGTCCTTGACGGCTCAATGCTTCGCAGATATGGCGACCGACAAAACCGCTACCGCCAAGAACCAGAATTTTTTGTGGGGACATATAAGGTATAAATTTGAATGAATGAGGTGTATTGGAGAGGATGGGCGGTTAAGCCTAAGTGTTGCATCAATTACACCTATTCGCGAAATCCACTATTTTATTTTCAAGCGAGATAATGCGCACATGAACCAACTTGACGCTCTCAAACAATACACCACGGTAGTTGCAGACACGGGTGACTTCAAACAACTCGCGCAATACCAGCCACAAGACGCCACGACGAACCCTTCGTTGATTTTGAAAGCCGTGCAAATGCCCGACTATTTGCCCCTGCTCAAACAGACGGTGGCCAGTTTTGGCAAAGCGCCTATGGACGAGCAAATCGACCGATTACTGGTGCGTTTTGGTTGCGAAATTCTCTCCACGATTCCAGGACGCGTATCTACAGAAGTAGACGCGCGTTTAAGCTTTGATACAGCTGCGACGCTGGCGCGTGCGAAACGCATCATGGCTTTGTACGAGGCGCAAGGGATTGCACGTGAACGCGTGCTCATCAAAATAGCCTCGACCTGGGAAGGTATACAAGCTGCCGCCCAACTTGAAAAAGAAGGTATTCGTTGCAACCTCACTTTGTTGTTTAGTTTTGCCCAAGCCGTTGCATGTGGTGACGCGAAAGTACAGCTGATCTCGCCTTTTGTGGGGCGTATTTATGACTGGTATAAAAAATCAATCAGTGCAGGCCCCTCGGGTACTGCCGGGTGGGTAGAGGCGGATCACGCAGGTGCCAATGACCCCGGCGTCAAATCTGTGCGTCAAATCTACAACCACTACAAACGCCACGGTATTGCGACAGAAGTCATGGGCGCTAGCTTTCGCAACATCGGGCAAATCAGAGCCTTGGCAGGTTGCGACTTATTAACCATTGCCCCAGATCTCTTGGCGCAATTGGGGGCATCGAATGAACCCTTGCACCTAGCACTAAGTGCGCAAGCCGCACAAGAACTAGATTTACCTGAAGTGCACCACGCAGAATCTAGCTTCCGCTTTGCCCTCAACGAAGATGCGATGGCCACAGAAAAACTAGCAGAAGGTATTCGCGCATTTTGTGTAGACGCCATCAAGCTAGAAGCTTTGATGCAATAAAAAAGTAACGCCCAAGAAAAAACCCCGCAAGGCGCAAACCTTGCGGGGCTTTTTTGTCTGAGCAAGAGGACCTAAGTCCTCAGGCCAAGCAGATGGGCAATTACATGCCCATGCCGCCCATGCCACCCATTCCGCCCATATCAGGCATACCGCCACCCGCAGGTGCGTCGTCCTTAGGCGCTTCACAGATCATGGCTTCAGTGGTCAACATCAAAGAGGCGACAGAGGCTGCGTTTTGCAGAGCTGTACGTGTCACTTTGGTGGGGTCCAAGATGCCCATTTCGATCATGTCGCCATAGGTGTCGTTCGCAGCGTTGAAACCGTAGTTGCCTTTGCCAGCCAACACAGCGTTCACCACAACAGATGGCTCGCCACCCGCGTTGTAAACGATTTCACGCAAAGGCGCTTCGATGGCTTTCAACACCAGTTTGATGCCGGCTTCTTGGTCAGCGTTGTCACCTTTGATGGTGCCAGCTGCTTGGCGTGCGCGTAGCAATGCAACGCCACCACCAGCCACGATGCCTTCTTCCACTGCAGCGCGGGTCGCGTGCAGGGCGTCTTCAACGCGGGCTTTTTTCTCTTTCATTTCGACTTCAGTGGCAGCGCCCACTTTGATCACGGCAACACCGCCAGCCAATTTGGCCACGCGCTCTTGCAGTTTTTCGCGGTCGTAGTCGCTGGTGGCTTCTTCGATTTGCACGCGGATTTGTTTGACGCGGGCTTCGATGTCGCCAGCAGCACCAGAGCCGTCGATGATGATGGTGTTTTCTTTGCCCACTTCGATACGCTTGGCTTGGCCGAGGTCAGCCAAAGTCACTTTTTCGAGTGTCAAACCAACTTCTTCGGCAATCACTTTGCCGCCAGTCAAGATAGCGATGTCTTCCAACATGGCTTTGCGACGATCGCCAAAGCCTGGAGCCTTGACAGCCACAACCTTCAAGATGCCACGGATGGTGTTGACCACCAAAGTTGCCAAGGCTTCGCCTTCGACTTCTTCAGCAATGATCAACAAAGGACGGCCGGCTTTTGCAACGGCTTCCAATGTGGGCAACAAATCGCGGATGTTGCTGATTTTCTTGTCGAACAACAACACGAATGGGTTGTCGAGCAAAGCAGCTTGCTTTTCTGGGTTGTTGATGAAGTAAGGTGACAAGTAGCCACGGTCAAACTGCATACCTTCGACGATGTCGAGTTCGTTTTCCAATGACTTGCCGTCTTCCACGGTGATCACACCTTCTTTGCCGACTTTGTCCATGGCCTTAGCGATGATTTCGCCGATGCTGTGGTCGCTGTTAGCAGAGATCGAACCGACTTGGGCGATTTCTTTGGTGGTTGTAGTGGCCTTAGTAGCCTTTTTGAGTTGCTCGATCAAAGCGTGAACAGCTTTGTCGATACCGCGCTTCAAGTCCATAGGGTTCATGCCTGCGGCGACATACTTCATGCCTTCGTGCACGATGGCTTGGGCCAACACGGTCGCAGTCGTTGTGCCGTCACCAGCGTTGTCAGAAGTCTTAGAAGCAACTTCCTTGACCATCTGCGCGCCCATGTTTTGCAATTTGTCTTTGAGTTCGACTTCTTTTGCAACGGACACACCGTCTTTGGTCACGGTAGGAGCGCCGAATGAGCGCTCGAGCACCACGTTACGGCCTTTAGGGCCGAGGGTGACTTTCACTGCATTGGCCAGGATGTTGACACCCTCGACCATGCGTGCGCGGGCTTCGCCGCCAAAAATTACGTCTTTTGCTGCCATGTGAATTTCTCCAGAATTTCAATAAATGTGCGTGGGGAGTCTTAAGCGACTACGGCGAAGAGGTCTTCTTCTTTCATGACCAGCAACTCTTCACCGTCGACTTTGACGGTTTGGCCGCTGTATTTGCCGAACAACACGCGTTCGCCAACTTTGACGTTCATGGCGATGAGTTCGCCTTTGTCATTTTTCTTGCCTGGACCAACAGCCAAGATTTCGCCTTGGTCTGGCTTTTCAGCGGCTGAGTCGGGGATCACGATGCCCGAGGCAGTTTTGGTTTCGCTATCAATACGCTTGACGATCACGCGATCGGCGAGGGGACGAAGTTTCATTGCATCTCCAAATTGGAACTAAAGGATTTAAAAACACGGGGGTTACCGTTTTGGCAACCTCCAGTTAACGCATGGCGGGGTGCAAAGCAAACACGTTGTTAGCACTCCCGTCCATTGAGTGCTAAGTTTAGGCCATCTCGGGTCGATTTCAAGAGACCAGATATCAAAAGTGCGGCAATTGGGCATAAAAAAACCCCGCAAGGCGGGGTTTTGGGTGTCCTGACTAGTTGTTTGAACTCGGTTCAGGCTTGTGGGGACCGAGATTATTGCTGGCGGTCGCGGGCGCTCAACAGTTCTGCCATGACACGGTAGTCGGTCATGGCGCTTTCCCACATGCGGTCTTCGCGATCGGCTTTGATCCAGTTCGAAAACGCGGTTGGAATGTTCAGAATGCTTTGGTAAGCGCTGAAAAACAAGTCTTGGGCCACTGATAGGCCGAGTTTTGTGCGCTCCACGCCGAAGTGGATGGTGGGGTATTGGGCATGTACGAAGGTTGTCATATCGGCTCCTGTATTGCTTGTGGCAAGGTTAATAAGCCTGAATTATAGGGTTAACCCTAAATCCTTGGTGGTATGTAGGGGTAATCCCTTATTTCGGCTTTGGGCAGGGCTATGGAAGTTCTAGATTTTCTTCAGGCGCAGCCTTATCGCGCGGGCCCACCATGCCCAGCCTGGCTTTGAGTGACTGGGGTTGGCCCGTGATGAGGGCTGCGTAATTGGTGGTGTTGGACAAAACTTTTTTGACGTAGTCGCGCGTCTCGTTGAAAGGTACGTTCTCCGCCCAAATGGCACCCTCTAAAACTGGGCCTGTTCCATCGTTAGGCGCACGCCAACGTCTAGATCGGCTTGGACCCGCGTTGTAAGCCGCAGCTGCCAGTGGCATGGAGCCTTCAAAGCTGTCGAGGACCAATTTCAAATAACCGGTACCAATGGTGATATTGGTATCGCGGTCAGTGATTTGGTCTTGGGTGAAGCCATTTAGCCCAATCTTGCGGGCAGTCCAACGCGCGGTGGCGGGCATGACTTGCATCAGGCCAGAAGCGCCGACGTTTGATTTGGCGTCCATCACAAAACGGCTCTCTTGGCGAATCAGTCCGTAAACGTAAGCGGGGTCGAGGTTGATAGCGCGAGCGCGTTGGATGACCGCCTCTTTAAAAGGCATGGGGAAGCGGTGGTCAAAATCGATCACGCTGCGTGCACGCTCGCTGGTGTTGATGCAGCGGTCCCACACCTGGTGGTCGCAAGCCAGTTGCGCGGCAGCCAGCAATTCACGGTCAGACATCAAGCCGCTTTGGCCCTGTGCGTTGACCAAGTTGGTGCCATAGTTCCATTCACGGACGCCTTCGGTTCGCAACCCGATGGCAATGGCATACAAGGCCCTTTGCAAAGAAGGGTTGCGCTTGGCGACTTCTAATTCTTCAGGCGTTGGTGCCGTTGGTTTTGTGGGCGCTGTGACTTTGCGTCCCAATTCTTCCAAAGCCAATTGTTCGTAAAACCCTTTCACGCCGGCGATGCTCTCCAACAATGCGTTGGCCTCTTGTTGTATTGCGGGTGTGATTTTTTTATGGTTCAACAAAGCGCGCGCATACCAATAAACCCATGCGGGTTCTTTGCGTGCGTCAGGGCTCATCGCTTGGATAGCGCTCTCCACCAAAGGCCATTTAGGCGTTTGGCCTGCGCGTAAGGCTGCGCGAACTTTCCAAGCCAGCATGTCATCGTTCAAGTCTTTGTCGTGGGCGACGCGGGCGTAGTGGTCTAGCGTGTCGTCGTCCAAACGCATGGCAGATTGCCGACCGATGACGCCCCAGACCCAATGCCGCTCTTCCGTCGTGAGGTAGGGCTGCCATTTGGTACGCATCAATTTGGCGGCGACATCAGGGTCTTGCGAGGCTACGCGCACAAGCGCCATCACTACCAACTCTTGGCGAACCTTTTGCGGAGAGGCAATGTTTTTGGCCAAAAACTGGGTGGCGTTGTTGTAGACATCCTTGACCATGGGCGCTACTTGTGGCGCGACGATCTGAACCGCATTGCGCGCAGTCACAGGCCGTGTGTGCTCAATCATGAGCCTGGCCTTACGCCATATATCTAGAGCAGTCAAAAACTTGGCGTCGTACAAGCGGTCTGCCGCCAAAGTGCATCCGTCATCGGCCTCGCGCATACCCATCCAATTGCGTCGCACTTCGTCCGCGACCAAGGCGCCAACTTTCGGGCCCTTTTGTATGAACTCGACGGTCAGGAAATAGCACCGCAGTTCGCGGTCGTCACGCATGCGGTAATGCGGATACTCAGACTCTAGGGTGGTCCAGTCCCGTCGACTGCCCAAAAGAAGCAACCAGTCGTTACGCAGCCGGTCCTCTTGGTAGCTGCCTTCAAATTTATTAAAGAAAGCGCGGATTTCTTGGGTGGACGCTTCGTCTAATCGTGCCTTTAATTCCCAATACGCGGCCCACGCTTCTAGCGGGTGACCTTTGGCCTGGGGCAAAAGCGCGGTTAAGCGCTTTTTATCGTTGCGTTTAAAGGCATTCGCCATGTCTTGAATGACTACATCGGCCTTGGCGTCGGTCACCACACTGGCTGCGAAAGCGGGAAACAGGCAAGCAAAACTTACAAACAGTCCAACGAAAAATGACACAATGACTCGGTATTCCATTGCATGATTATCCGTGGACAAAAAAACCTTACGTACCCAGCTCATTGAAGAGCGCTTAAATTTGCCCGACCGCTTAGAGCGCTCAGACATGTTGCAACGTGTCATGCGCATCTGGTTGTTTGGCCGGCCTGATACCGTCATCGGCGCTTATTGGCCCATCAAAGGCGAGTTTGACCCGCTTCCCGCTTTGCACCGTTGGAAAGAAGATGGCGAGTTGTCTGACCAACCGCACTTGCGTCGGATCGGCTTGCCCGTGGTCGACAAAGCCCACAAAACACTCACCTTTCACGTTTGGTACCCCGGCTGCCCAATGGAAGAAGACGCTTACGGAATTCCCAAACCCAAAGACACCGAAATCATTTTTCCCACCCTGTTGTTTGTGCCGTGTTTGGGCTATGGTGCGGGCGGTTACCGCCTTGGCTATGGCGGAGGCTTTTATGACCGCACCTTGGCGAGCTTGCAACCCAAGCCCTTCACGGTCGGATTGGGCTACACCCATGGGTTTTTGCCAGAGCTGATGCCTGAAGCCCATGACGTTCCCTTAGACGCAGTCCTTAACGACAACGGCGTGGTGTGGCCCATAAGCTAAGCAGAAATGGCCCGCCCCAAATCTGCCAGCCACGAACTCAAACGCGACGAAATCCTAGACATCGCCGCCCAGTGCTTTGCCGACGCGAGCTATCCGGCGGCCAGCATGAACACCATTGCCGCAGCAGGTGGCACATCCAAAGCGCGGCTCTACCACTACTACGACAGCAAAGAAGCCATTCTGTTTGACTTGCTAGACCGCTACACCCAGCGCCTGCTGGCGCTGATCGGTGAATCGCAAGCGGTAGCAGAGCGCGGTAACTTAGATGACCGCGCCAGTCTGCACGCCTTGATCAAACGCTTTTTGCAAGAGTACGAAACATCTGCCACTCGGCATGTGGCTTTGCTCAGCGACACCAAGTTTTTGGGTGAAGAGCAGCGCACACTCATCGTTTCCCGCCAACGCGACATCGTGGCAGCATTTACCCGATTCCTAAAACGCGCCTACCCCGATCGCCTAACCGCCGCCAACCAAACCGCCATCACCATGATGCTGTTCGGCATGATCAACTGGACCTTCACTTGGCTGCGTCCTGC
>CANBZB010000031.1 GCA_947373745.1 Burkholderiales bacterium
TCAGCGCTAATCTCTGTTCGATTTGCGCCTTCGCGTATCACGCCAGATTCGGCGCGGGAACCCAGCACCAGTTGAACAGCGTCAATCAAGATTGATTTGCCAGCGCCTGTCTCACCGGTGAGTGCAGTAAACCCTCTAGACAAATCCAAATCGAGCGCACGCACAATCACAAAATCGCGCAAAACAATATGGCGCAAACTCATGCCACACCCTCGTTCCAGTGCAGTTTTTCACGCAAGGTGTCGAAATAACTCCAGCCCTTGGGATGCAAAAAACGCGCTGAGAACTTCGAGCGCGTGACGGTAATGCGGTCGCCAATCAAGAGTTCAGCTAGCGATTGCATATCGAAGTTTGCACTGGCGTCCCGACCCGCAATCAGGTCAATTGCAATTTCGCCTGTGTCAGCCAGCACGATGGGTCTGTTAGAGAGGGTGTGTGGGGCAATCGGCGCCATCACCCATGCATTTAAGGATGGGTGAAGCAAAGGGCCACCTGCAGACAATGAGTAGGCTGTGCTGCCAGTAGATGTAGCAATGATTAAACCGTCGGCACGTTGGTTAGCTACAAACCGTCCATCAACTTCCACACGCAACTCCACCATTCCTGAGGTTGCACCACGGTTGACGACTACATCGTTCATTGCCAGTGTGTCAAACACGCAATGCCCATCGCGCCAGACTTTGGCATGAATGAGTGCGCGTTTGTCTTCTTCAAATGCACCGCGCAACATGGGTTTGAGGGTGCTTTCGAATCCTTGGATGGGTATATCGGTAATAAAACCCAATCTGCCTTGGTTGATGCCAATCAATGGCACATCGTACTTCGCTAAGTGTCGTCCGTAGCCCAACATAGTGCCATCTCCGCCAACCACCAGGGCCAAATCGCAAGTCTTGCCGATGCCGTCCACATCCATCACCGTATATCCGGTGATACCCGTATTCGACGCGGTATCGTGCTCCAAAATGACATCCAAGCCTTGGGCGAGCAAAAACTGTGCGATGCTCTGTAGGGCTTGCTTGGAAGATGGCTTGGCCCCACTGCCTACAGGCAGGTGGTATTTACCAATCAAAGCAATCTGACGAAATGTGGATTTCATGGCTAAATTACATCACTAAAATTTGTCGCAACCATGAACATGCTAGACGATCGCGCCAAAGTGCTCCTGAAAGCACTGGTTGAACGCTATATAGCCGACGGGCAACCCGTCGGATCGCGCACCCTTGCCCGTGCAACCGGCATAGAACTCTCTCCGGCCACCATTCGTAACGTCATGTCCGATTTGGAGGTGCTGGGCCTTATTGCCAGCCCACACACCTCGGCTGGGCGTGTGCCCACCTCGCGCGGATATCGCCTTTTTGTAGACACGATGTTGACCGCGGATCGGGAGCATTTGCATACCCCGAGTTTGGCCGCAGATCAGCCGCAAAAAGTAATCGCCAATGCTGCAAATTTGTTGTCCGACTTGTCCCAATTCGTTGGCATTGTGATTGCGCCACGTCGTAGCTCGATATTTCGCCATATTGAATTCCTAAGACTGTCTGAGCGCAGGCTATTGGTCATCATGGTCTCACCTGAGGGGGACGTTCAAAACCGAGTTTTATTCACGGAGTCGGACTACACCACCTCGCAATTGACCGAGGCTTCCAATTACTTAAACCACCACTTTGCTGGCATGGCGATTGAGCAAGTACGCGAGAAATTGTTAGCAGAAGTGGAATCCTTGCGTGGCGAGATTGCTACTTTGATGCAAGCCACTGTGCAGGTCAGTACAGAGGCACTGTCGCAGCCGCACAATGACGTGGTCATCAGCGGGGAACGCAATTTGTTGTCCGTCAGCGACTTTTCCAGCGATATGGGGCAGTTGCGCAGAGCTTTTGACTTGTTTGAGCAAAAAGCACAGTTGGTGCGACTGTTGGATATTTCTGCCCAAGCCGAAGGTGTGCGCATTTATATCGGTGGTGAGAGCCAAATCGTTCCGATGGAAGAGCTCTCAGTCGTCAGTGCCCCTTACGAAATTGACGGGCAAGTGGTTGGAACGCTCGGTGTGATTGGCCCAACTCGAATGGCTTACGACCGAATGATTCAAATTGTCGATATCACCTCTAAATTGGTCAGCAACGCTTTAAGCCACAAGTAATTTCAATGCCACTTACCATCAAAAATCAAAGGAGAAAAAACCATGCAGCTGCAACATACTTTTAAAAATTGGATTGCTATTGGACTGCTGGCAATCGGCTTAGTTGCCAATGCCCAAGCGCAAACCGCACCTGCTTCTAGCGGTAAAACAGAACTCCTGTGGTTCGGTCAAGCAGGCTTTCGTATCAAAACGCCAGGTGGAAAAACCATTGTCATTGACCCATGGTTAACTGGTGGCCCCAAAACTCCAGCACCCTACAAAACAGATTTATCTGCTTTAGGAAAAATCGACATCTTGTTAGTAACGCATGGCCACGTTGATCATCTAGGCGATGCGCCAGCACTTGCCAAGTTAAATAACACTGTTTTGTACGGCCCAGCGGATTTGATGACGCCTCTCAATACCTTGGGCATTTTGCCTCCCAACTTATCCCATCGCTTCAATAAATCCGGTTCAGTCAAACCTCAGCCTGGCATCAAGATCACAGCGGTTGCTGCTGAACACTCGTCACTGCTGCTTTGGAACAACCCAGCCACTGGTAAGAACGAAGCGCACCCAGCGGGTGAGGCGGTCGGCTACATCATTGAGTTAGAAAACGGTTTCAAGATTTGGCACATGGGTGATACAGGCTTGTTTGGTGACATGAAATTCATCAGCGAACACTACAAGCCTGATCTGGTGTTAGCCCCTATCGGTGGCAACTTCACCATGGACCCAGAAGACGCAGCTTATGCCATTCGCAATTGGATAAAGCCAAAGATGGTCATGCCAATTCACTACAACTCCAACCCGATTGCCAAAGGTACTTTGGCTGAGTTCCAAGACGCCATGAAGGGCAGTACTGTCAAAGTGGTTCCTATGACAGAAGGTCAGACGCTAGAGTTTTAAGACTTTCTAACGCCAAACAAGATGCCGCAGGTCACGAGAGCAAGACCTGCCATCAAGTTCCAGTACATCGGTTCGTTTAGCAGCACGACGGCAGATAGAGCAGACAAGGCTGGAACAACCGCAGTCAGCATGGTGCTTCGCACGGGGCCGTAATGGCGCACCATCATGTTGAATGAAATTCCAGAAATAACGACCGAGCCAATACCTTGGTAGAGCGCTTGAAATAAAAGCTCTTGCCAAGGTGCATGGCCCAAGTGGCTAGGAATTAGTCCTAACCAAACCACCACTGCGTACAGTGGTAGAAACGTTACACACGAGAAAGCAGTGACCGCCATGGTGGCGCGCACGGCATCCAAACCTTCTCTTCGCACCATCACGGTGTAGAACGACCAACAACATGCGGCGCACATAAACATCAAGTCGCCTTTCCACACCTCGCCACCGTCAAATGCTTTGAGTAGGCTTGAGCCGCCTACAAGTAAATCACCTAAAACAATACATACCAATCCAATAGCCCGAACTTTTGAAATAGATTGACTCAGTAGTAGCCAAGCCATCAAGGTGGTCCACAGTGGCAGGCTTCCCGGCATTAAGACAGATGCATGCGCGGCAGGCGCATAGAAAAAAGCCGAATACGACAGCATGCTAAAAATAAAACTACCAAATAAGCCGCCAATGATCGTGATGCGAATCGGTAATGGGGACAACCCGAAAAAAGAGCCTACTTGTTCGCCTGCTTGTCTTTGAGGAATCATGAGCCACCAAGCCCACGGCAATAAGACACTGCCCGCACCTAGTATTCTTAAAAACGCAATATCAAGCGGTAATAAATTGTGTGAGGCAGATGCGCGGGCAATTACGATAAAAGATGTCCAAATGAGGACGGTTACCAAGGCCGCAATTAGACCAATGGCCTTTGGTGAAAACTTCATACTTACTCAGATTTGCTGTGTGCAATAGGATGAAAAGTGATGGTGTTAGATGCGTACAAGATCTCAACAAAATACAAAATACACGCGCTAACAAGGGATATAAAACTACTAACAAAAGTGATAGCCACCCAGTTGGAGAGCTGGAGTTTGCCGGGCTCCACACTGACTGAGAAGAATAGTTCGATCACCGTCATGGCGATCAATACAGCAGATAGGACTAAAAAAGCCGTAGCAATATTGATGATACTTTTACGGCGTTCTAGAGTGATCAATTCTTGGTAGTAACGTTCTAGTCGGTCTGGGGATGAAGCGCTTCGGTTGTCCATCGCCTTTTCGATCAAATTCTGGACAAGTCTTGCACGGTCAATAACGCGGCCTAATCGGTTACCGAGCACATTCAAAATGCCGCCTACCCCCGTTAAAAGAAAAACGGGTGCTGTGGCTAATTTAATGGCTTCGGAGATGAGATTGAGATCCATGCGGGCTTACCTTAAAAGCAGTTGTAGAACTGCTCACATCAGTATTCTTTCACATCTAGTTAATTTTTATATCTTTTTTATACCTTTCCATTAAGCTTTTACCAAACATAGCTCCTCCTAGTGTCCATATGCAAATGAAATCAGGGTTCCCGATAGCTGACAGGTTCAGTCCCCTGCAGCGTTATTTCTTAACAGCGCTTTTTTGTGTGGTGTGCGCTTTTAGCATGACATTTTTCGCAGACGACTTCGATCACGCCAATATCGTGATGCCTTTATTGCTGGTGGTCTTGTTGGTTTCTGTAACCCTAGGTCGAGACTGTGCTGTTTTTTCAGCAGTTTTGTGCGTTAGCCTTTTTGACTATTTGTTTGTTCCGCCTAGATTTTCATTTGCAGTCAATGATCCGCAGTACCTTGTCACATTTTTTGTCATGCTTGTAGTGGCTTTGACGACCGCGCATATGGCTTCAGGCTTAAAACAGGCGGCAGCAGATGCTCTCAAACGGCAGGAAATTACAGAGGCTCTGTATAAGGTCGCTAAGGATTTAGCGGGTGCATTAACCGGTGCGCAAGTGAATGAAATTATTTCTAAATTTGTCTTGCAGCAAACCGCCTCAAAATCTTGGTTGATCGAAACACAAGACAACAAAATAGTTAGCGATGATATGACGAAAGGTTCTCCTTTTAGCATTGAATCGCATATGGCAACAATCGCCTTACGAGATATGAGAACTGTCAACAGTTCAGCACTCAATGGTGCGGATTGGGCTTCGCTTTATGTGCCACTGAGTACCTCTTTACGGACCTATGGCGTACTTAGTGTTTCCAATATTCAAAATCCCGAAACAAGCTTGAAGATGATTGAGGCGCTGGCTTCATTAATTGCCATCACGCTTGAGAGGTTGCATTACGTACAAGTGGCGCACAAGACAGAATTAGAAATCATGTCAGAGCGATTGCGTAGCTCGATACTTTCCGCACTTTCACACGATATTCGTACACCTTTAACGGTTCTTGTAGGCTTGGCCGATTCGCTTTCCATGGTGAAACCTAGCCTGCCAGAGCAGGCGCTTGAGACATCATCAGCTATCGCGCAGCAAGCCATGCGACTTTCTAATTTGGTGAGTAATTTGCTGGAAATGGCAAGATTGAATTCGGGTGAAGTGAAGCTACGTTATGAGTGGCACCACCTGCAAGATGTTGTTAGTTCTAGTTTGCAACATTTGAGTTTGGCGTTGCTAGAACACCAAGTCATTACCAATATACCTTTCAATCTACCTTTATTAGAAATAGATGCAGTATTGATAGAGCGTGTCGTTTCAAATTTAGTTGAGAATGCTGCGAAATATTCACCTAAAGGTTCGCCTATCGAGATCGGTGCTATCGAACACCAAAAGGATATTGAGATATACGTGATGGACCAAGGTCCTGGATTTGATTCACACCAAATAGAGGAAATTTTTTCTCTATTTGTACGGGGTCAAAAAGAATCCAATAAACCTGGATTTGGTGTGGGGCTAGCTATTTCACAAGTAATTGTGAAAGCCCACCGTGGACATATTTATGCTGAAAATAATCTTGATGGGGGAGGGTCCGTGCATGTTCTTCTTCCTAAAGGAACGCCTCCGGTTTTAGAGCAAGAGGGCAATGTCTAATGAGCTCTCGCGTATTGGTGATCGAAGATGAAGTGCAAATTCGCCGTATTTTGAAAAATGCGCTCGCGGATGAGGACTGCCATGTCACTGAGGCTGGAACGGTTAGAGATGGTTTGAGAATGGTGGGCACTACAAATCCAGATTTGATACTGCTAGACCTTGGTTTGCCAGATGGTGACGGTATTGGTTTTATTGAAGAAGTTCGTGGTTGGTCCGATGTTCCTATATTGATTTTGTCTGCGCGATTCGATGAAAAGGACAAGATTGCTGGTTTAAATGCGGGCGCAGATGATTACCTTACAAAACCATTTGGTATTGGCGAATTAATCGCACGGATTAGAGTGTTGTTGCGTCGCAAATCGCGTGCAGAGGATGAGATTTCCCCTCTTGTGCAATTTGGAGATTGCAGCGTTGATTTTTCGACTCGAAAAGTTATGCGAGGGACCAAGGATATCCACCTAACACCCATTGAGTACAAGCTTCTGACTGTGATGCTAAGTCGTCCCGACAAGGTCATGACGCAAACCCACATTCTTAAAACAGTATGGGGTGATTCCTATGCCGATAGCGCCCATTACTTGCGTATTTACATGAGCCATTTACGCCAGAAATTAGAGGAAAACCCGTCGCAACCTAAACATTTTCTAACCGAAATTGGTGTTGGATATCGTTTTAAACAGTGAGAGAAAAATGAATAAAAGTAATCAAGTAAGTCATAAGCAGTTTGCCGCCTTAACCTTGGCTGCTCTTGGTGTTGTGTATGGCGATATCGGTACAAGTCCTTTGTATGCCTTGAAAGAAGTATTTGGTGGTGCGCATAACCCCGTGCCTATTGCTGCGGACAATATTTTGGGCATCCTGTCCTTGTTCTTCTGGTCTTTGATGATTGTGGTGACTTTGAAATATGTGTCTTTCATCATGCGGGCTAATAACGAAGGAGAGGGAGGCATCGTCGCATTGATGACCTTGGCTACCGACCGCAAAGACAGCAATTCGTTACGAAATTTATTCTTGGTGACTTTGGGTCTTATAGGGGCAGCTTTCTTTTATGGGGATGGCGTGATCACTCCAGCCATATCAGTTCTTTCAGCTGTAGAAGGCTTAGAGCTTATTACACCTACCTTCAAGCCATTCATAGTTCCAATTTCTATCGCCATTATTGTTGGATTGTTTGTTTTTCAGCGCAAGGGAAGCGCCAGTGTGGGTGCATTATTTGGCCCCGTCATGATTGTTTGGTTTGTAGTACTCGCAATACTTGGGGTTTCTGGAATCGCGAAACATCCCGAAGTCCTTATGGCGGTAAATCCGCTGTATGGGC
Organism: Burkholderiales bacterium; assembly: GCA_947373745.1. Taxonomy (GTDB): domain Bacteria; phylum Pseudomonadota; class Gammaproteobacteria; order Burkholderiales; family Burkholderiaceae_C; genus Limnohabitans. The sequence goes on from CANBZB010000031.1 coordinate 7,407, forward strand.
TGACATTTCTTGCCAGCAATCCTGTACTTGGTTTTTTTGCACTAGGTTCTGTTGTGCTTTGTATTACCGGTGCTGAAGCTCTGTATGCCGATATGGGTCACTTTGGCATCAAGCCAATTCAGATAGGTTGGCTGTATATGGTGTTACCTACTTTGGTAATTAATTATTTCGGGCAAGGCGCATTGCTTTTAAGCAATCCTGCTGCAATTGAAAATCCTTTTTTCTTACTGGCTCCTGAGTGGGCATTGACGCCTTTGGTGGTGTTGGCGACTATTGCTACGGTGATTGCATCACAAGCGGTAATTTCGGGTGCATTTTCCATGACCAAACAGGCCATGAGCCTTGGATATACCCCGCGCATGGAAGTGCTTCATACTTCAGAGGACGAAATAGGTCAGATTTATGTGCCAGCCATCAATTGGTTTTTGATGGTTTCCATTATTTTGTTGATTCTTGGATTTCAGTCATCTTCTAATCTGGCTGCTGCATACGGTATAGCTGTGACTGGCACCATGTTTATCACCAATATTTTGGCTATATCTGTTGCTACCCGACTTTGGGGTTGGAGCCCATTGCGTGCATTTTTGGGCGCACTACCATTTTTGCTTATTGATGGATGTTTCTTTACCGCTAACTCCTTGAAAATCCCAGATGGCGGATGGTTCCCATTGGTATTTGGTTTAGTTATTTTTATTATTTTCAGTACATGGAAGCGAGGACGTGATTTAGTTCGAATTCGTATGTCTGACGATGCCATGGAGTTGAAAGAATTTTCCAAGAGTTTGGACGAAGGAGGCATTGATCGAGTTGAAGGTACTGCTATCTTTTTAGTGTCAGACTCTACCTATGTACCGCAAGCGTTGCTTCACAGTTTGAAGCACTACAAGGTGATTCATAAGCATGTGGTTTTCTTGAATGTACAACTCGATACCGTGCCATATGTGAGTAACGAGAGCCGCATAGAAATTAAACAGCTGTCAAGCACCTTCTGGAATGTCAATATGCACTTCGGGTTTAAAGACGATATCAATATCCCAGATGCGCTCAAGCACTGCAAGATTCCTGGAGTTAGTTTTGAGCTGATGGATACGTCTTACTTCCTTGGCCGTGAAACTCTTATTCCTAAAATCAAATCCGATATGGCGTATTGGCGTGAATTACTGTTTGTATTTATGTACCGTAATTCAGATAGCGCAACGTCGTTTTATCGCTTGCCTTCAAACAGAGTAGTCGAACTGGGTTCGCAAGTTGTCTTGTAAAAAAAATAGACGACCCCTCGCGGGGTCGTCCGGACTCGGCCTGGATACTTTGCTTACTTATAAAGCTAGTTACTTGATCGTGGCAGGCGCTTTGGCACTAGGCGTTGCGCTTTTTTCAGTAGATTTGTTAGCAGCTTTATGGACGGCTTTTTTAACCTCCTTAGTGGGTGTATCTGAGGGTTTTTGAACTGCAGTTGGTGTGACCGCTGTTGCAGTAGTTGTAGTCGCGGCAAAGGCGCCTACAGAGATAAAACCAGCGACTAGGGTTGCGATAAGTTTGCTCATTTCATGGACCTTTCAGTTGTTTGTGAAATCCTCCAATCGATTTGGAGTACATCTACAACGGCACCCAAAGAAGACGTGTTGACGTAAATAAACATTTATTTGGGTCAACCAAAAGAACGGACTGCCGTTAATTTCGGCTTCAAAATAATGGATCGACGAAGTAGAATGGAAACTTAGGGCCTATAGCTCAGTTGGTTAGAGCAGAGGACTCATATTTTTCAAATGTGCCTTACGCGTGGAAACTGTGTAAGGGATGGTGTCAAAGTCGGCGAAAACTAAGTGCAGTAATGCATATGTCAACGCCGAGCCAAGCTTGGTGAGTAATCACCTTGAAGGTGTAGAGACTTGACGGCACCCACCTACGGCGCAAGCTATGGTGAAGGCAAAGTCCAGGGAGTAGTGAAAGCTACACAAACCGGAATCCTTTGGTCCCAGGTTCAAGTCCTGGTGGGCCCACCAAATATGAAAAGCCACTGATTGCGGTCAGTGGCTTTCTCATTACTTATTCATTTCTAGACCTATTCAAATTCTTTTAAGGGTTATTCCTAGTGCTAAGAGCTTTTTATAGCCATTATTCTCTGTATACAGAATACGGAGTTCAGCTTTAAGCCTCAACCAACTTTCAAAGAAAAAGATCGATCCATGAACACACGAGATAAAACCATTCAAGCTCAAGAGCCGACAGAGAAAAAACTCATGCCCTTTGGTGGCTATCACGTTAACCGTGTGCCAGGCCACGATCCTGAGTTGACTGAGTGTGGCGCCGGAACGCCGCTTGGCGAATACATGCGTCGCTTTTGGCACCCTGTGTGCATGTCCATGGAGCTCACGGACACGCCGCGCTTTTTGAAAATCTTGGGCGAAGAGTTGGTGGCGTTTCGCGATGGTGCGGGCCGCGTTGGTTTGTTGCATGCGCATTGTGTGCATCGCGGTGCATCTTTGGAGTACGGCAAGATCGAGCACAACGGTATTTCGTGCTGTTACCACGGCATGGTGTTTGATATTGACGGAACGTGTTTGCGTGTGCCATTTCCAGAGGGTGAAGAGGAAGAGGGTGAACGCTACCGTTGCTCTATTCGTCAAGGTGCCTACAAAGCCTTTGAGCGTAATGGTTTGGTGTTTGCCTACATGGGCCCACCCGATCAAGAGCCGCCATTTCCTGAATGGGAATCTAACTTCACGGTGGCAGAGGGCGATGAGCTGGTTCCTTACAGCAACTTCCAGCATTGCAACTGGTTGCAAGTGCAAGACAACTCTGCTGACAACTACCACACCATGGCCTTGCATGCCAAACGTCAAGTGACTGGCGAGCATTACCAAGGCACCACGTTTGACGAAGTAGGTGCAGCTTCCATGGAAGTGCCGCCCGATATGCATTTCATGCCTGTGCAGGGGGGGCGTAGTTTGGCCGCTGCTGGCGCACGCCGTGCGGATGATGGCCATATGTTTATCCGCGTGCAGCACCAAGTGTTGCCCAACTTTAGTTTGCATGCCTACACCTCAGAAGATGGCAAAAAGAAAAAGCTGTTCAGCCGTTTCCATATGATTCGCTGGACCGTGCCTGTTGACGACCAAAACTCTAAGATGATTGGATGGCGTGTGATGGGTCCCGGTATTGACACCCGGGGTGTTGGCGACAAAAACATGGTGGGTTACGAAACGATTGACTTCTTGGAGGGTCAAGTCGCCATGCGCAGACCGGAACGCTTTGGCAAGTACGAACTCAAAGATATGCCTCCCATTCCGACGGATCATCGCGCGCGCGCTAACTACAAAGATTGCCAATACGCGCCAGGCGACTACGAGGCCATCATCAGTCAGCGTCCAATCGCTGTACATGCTTTGGAGAACCCGACAAAGTTCGATGCGGGTCTGTATATGTTTCGCAAACTGTTGCGTGACGCGGTGCGTGGTACCAACCCCAACGCCAGCCCTGAACAATTCGCCCAATGGCTTCGTGACAGCAACGGCCAACCCAACAGCTATTGCTCCGGCAACGTATTTGACTTGCCAGTCGGTAGGACCACGGAGGAAGAGGTCACGTTGCGCCGTTATCTGGCCAAGCAAGTGGTGGGCATCATCACGGAGGCTGACAAGCTCAAGGGCACAGAGCGCACAGATTTTGTGAAAACAAAAATGGAAGCATTGCAACAAGACGTGCTAGCCAAGCGCCACGCATGAGTACTGCGCCCGATACAAAAAAGCTGAGGGTGCAAGCCATTCGGTGGCAAGCCCAAGGTATTTGTTCCTACGAACTGGTGGATCCAGATGGCCATGCACTTGAGCCCTATGAGGCCGGTGCCCATGTGGACTTGTATTTGCCCGGCGGCATTGTGCGGTCATATTCGCTGGCGGGCGATCCCAGCGATAACAGCCATTGGTTATTGGGGGTGTTGTTGGAGGCTAAAAGCCTAGGTGGCTCGTCAGCCATGCACAAGAAAGTTCGGGTGGGTGATCTGTTGGAGGTTGGGACTGCACGCAACGCGTTTCGAATGGCGAACGCAGCCAAGCATTCGATTTTGATTGCAGGCGGAATTGGCATCACACCCTTGAAATCCATGGCCCACGCGCTCAAGTCTGCAGGGGCAACATTTGATTTGCACTACTGCGCGCGAGGACCAAACCATGTGGCTTTTATGCAAGAGCTGCAGGCCTTGGTGCCGCAAGGACATTTGCATTTGCACTTTGATGGTGGCGAGCCGAGCAAAGGCTTAGACATTGCGAATTTGCTGAAAGTAGCGGTGCCGGACACACATGTGTATTTCTGCGGACCCGCCGGTTTTATGCGTGCATGCGCAGAGGCAAGTTCGCACTGGCCCAAAGAGGCGGTGCATTGTGAGCATTTCAAAGCCCCAGAAACAAAACCGCTCGATTTGCCTGATGGTGCTTTTGAGGTGCATTTGGTCAAGAGCGGTGCGACCATTCAGGTGGGCCCAGATCAAACCATCGTGCGTGCCATTGAGCTGACGGGACGACGCGTGCCGACCTCGTGTTTGTCAGGCCTATGTGGTGCTTGCAAAGTGGAATATGTGGCGGGCGAGGTAGACCACCGTGACTACATATTGAATGATGACGAAAGAACGCATTGCATGACCGTGTGTGTGTCACGTGCCAAGGGCAAAACCTTATCTTTGAATTTGTAATTTTTATCAGGAGACACCTATGTTAGATAAAGTAAAAACACCACAGTTGAATGTTCAAAAAAAATCAATTTACGATCCCACGCAAACTGGATTGATCTACCCAGAGATTCAGCAGTTTGACAGCTTTGAGGCAGAACGCCTGCACCGCAAGCAGCGCTTGGTAGCCGCTTGCCGTGCATTTGCCTTGGAAGGTTTTGACTACGGTTTCGCGGGACATCTGACCATTCGTGACCCCGAGCGTCCAGAGCTGTATTGGACTAATCCCATGTGCGTTCACTTTGCGCAAGTCAAAGTGTCTAATCTCATCTTGGCGGATCACAAGGGACAAGTGGTGTAGGGCAAGCATGCCATTAACCGCGCTGGATTTGTGTTGCACGCCGCAGTGCATGAGGCGCATCCAGACATCATCTCCATGTGCCATGCCCACACGGTGTATGGCACTGCCTTTGCCGCATTGGGCCGACCGCTTGAGCCCATCTCTCAGGATGCTGCGGCGTTTTTTGAAGACCACATCGTCATCAAAGACGAAGCGGGTCAAGTGGCTGTCGAGGAGAAAGCTGGTTTAGCCGTTTGCGATTGGTTCAAAGGGGTCAAGGCTGCCATTCACCAAAACCATGGCTTGTTAACGGCTAGTCGCCACAGCATTGAAGCTGCTGCCTTTTGGTTCATTGCGCTGGAGCGGTGCTGCCGCCAGCAACTGATGGTGGAGGCTTCTGGTCACAAACCTGTATTGGTGCCGCCAGATCGTGCACGATACAGCCGTGAACACGTGGGCTCTGAGTACATTGGTTGGTTGCATTTCCAACCCATTTACGGGCACTTGGTAGCGACGCAACCTGACATGTTTACGTGAGAACTGAGCCGAAAAATCCTTAAGGCCCAGTCAGAATAAAACATGGAGTCTTGAATGAGTTTGGCGAAGATCCCCAACCGTACCGATTACGTTGATGAAGTCTATAAGTCCCTCTTGAATGCCATCAGCGCGGGCGTGCTCGCACCTGGTGAACGTATCACGCAGGAGGACTTGGCAGAAAAGTTCAATGTGTCTAGGTCGCCTGTCTTGCAGGCGCTGCGTTTACTTAAAAAAGATGGCTTGCTGGAAGAGGCACCCGGACGTGGCTTGGTAGTGGCCCAGTTAGACCCAGTCCGCATTGGGCATCTGTATCAAGTGCGTGGGTCGTTAGATGCGCTGGCCGCACGACTCGCGTCGGAGAGAAAAGCCAAGATTCCTTTGTCTTTGATTGAGGCGGGCCGTCGGGCTGCTGAGGGTAACGATGTAAACGCATTGATTGAGGCTGACACTGCCTTTCACAAAGCCATCTACGAGGCGTCTGGCAACCCGTTCATCATTGAAACGGCAATGCTGCATTGGATACATCTGCGTAGGGTGATGGGCGCTGTGCATCAGTATCAACTCGGACGAAGTGGAATTTGGAATGAACATGCTGCAATTGTTAAAGCTATCCACGATGGCAATGCTGACTTGGCAGCCAGCTTGTCAGAAAAACACACCGATTTGGCAAGAGAGTCATTAGTCCACACATTAAATACCAATGACATTACGCCGATTCGAATGAAAGTATGAGATGCGTGTTCGCTGCCTCAGCGAATTCGACTGCATACATACTTGCATGCAATTAGGCGGTAACAACTGCAATTTTCTTAGCCGCTGCTCTGGCTTTTTCTAGGGCGTTGGGGCCTTTGGCGAGAGCTATTGCCATACGTCGATAGGGGCGAGTTGTTGGTTTGCCAAAAATTCGAACATCTGTTGAAGGCTCGCTCATCGCTTCAGCTAGGCCTGTAAATGTGGGTGAGGAGCCTTCTTTGGTGGCGAGTACAACTGCGCTAGCCCCTTCCACTGTGTCAATTTGCGGTATGGGTAAGCCAAGAATTGCGCGCGCGTGTAGATCAAATTCGCTCAAGTTTTGACTGATAAGCGTGACCATACCTGTATCGTGCGGCCGAGGACTCAGCTCGCTAAATATGACCTCGTCTTTGGTCACAAAGAATTCAACTCCAAACAGACCTGCACCGCCTAAGTCAGATGTGACTTTCTCGGCCATCGCTTCCGCGGCCTGTAAGTGCGCAGGCTTCATTGCTTGTGGCTGCCAACTGTATTGATAGTCACCACGTTCTTGGACATGACCAATAGGTTGACAGAAGATCGTTTTGCCATTTCGCTGACGAATGGTCAGAAGTGTGATTTCAAACTCAAATTTTATGAATTCCTCAACAATCACTTTTTGGCGGTCACCGCGCATACCCTCGCACGCATATTCCCAGCTTGATGGGATGTCGGCTTCAGTTTTTGCAACGCTTTGTCCTTTGCCAGAGGAGCTCATGACTGGTTTGATGACAACAGGGAAACCAATCGCCTGGGCTTGATTGCGTAAATCTTCAGCGGATTCAGCGTAGCTGAACTTGGCAGTTCGAACACCAAGGCCAACGGCCACATCGCGAATGCGGTCGCGGTTCATCGTCAGGTTGGCTGCACGGGCACTAGGAATAACTTCAAAGCCTTTCTTTTCAACTTCTAGTAGTACCTCTGTGCGGATGGCTTCAATTTCAGGGACGATCAGATCTGGCTTGTGCTCTGAAATTACGTTACGTAATGCTTTTTCATCCAACATGCTAAAGACGCAAAACTCGTCTGCGACTTGCATGGCGGGCGCACCTGCATAGCTGTCGCAAGCGACAACGTGACAGCCAAGGCGTTTGGCACTGATAGTGAATTCTTTGCCGAGCTCACCTGAGCCTAGGAGTAAAATTTTTTTCATGGATTGGTAAATTTCTGATGTTATGTATGTGAAATAAATGGCAGAATAATCCCATGAAAAAATCAATCGCTACCCAGTTAAAAAACAAAGCTGCAATTTACTATGCCGTTGGGATTTTTGTATTTTCTGCAATTGCAGCCGTAATCGTGACAATCATTGTGATTGTTAACCACAATAGTTAATTCCTAAAAACCCATCGTCACACCGTCGCGATGGGTGTTGCAGGCGAGCCTATCGCACCAGGCAAGCGAAGTGGTGGTGCTGTCAATAAAAACCTTGACCGCTTATGTGACCTCAGCCAATCGGCTAATGGCGACAAATGCCAAATCTCACCTAGATGTATGCCTAACTTAAACAGGCAATGCTCATGCAGAGGCAGTGTGGCACATGCCCCAGGTTTATGGGAGGCCGGATGTGCTTCTACTGCATAGTTATCCGCAATTAACGCAACTAAACCTGAGTCTGTGATCCATTGCAAAAGCTTGGGGTCACGGCCCTCTAGAACAGCGCAACTGTTTTCTAATATATGACCGTCGGGCTCTTTATTCATTTCTAAAAGCATGTCTGCAAAACCCGTGTGCAGGCAAACCATATCGCCCGATTCGACGCTGACGCTATCTTTCTTTAAGATGTCCATCAGGATGTCGTAATCAACATTTACTCTTTTTCTACCTAGGTGCGCATGTAAATCAATCATCACTGCGCGTCCTTGCACGCATTTCTCTGACATTTTTTCAATACCCAAAGCCTTCGCCTGTGATGTCGATTCGCGCGGGATTTTGGCGAAATCAAAAATGCCTGCTCCCTCTGGCTTGTCAGGCCCCACTACATCTATCCCTGCACGGAAGCCGTTGTAATAGAGTGGTTGCGGTTTGCCATCGCCATTCGCATCAAACATTGAGCCCACATGGGCAAAGCTATCCCACTGTGTGCTGTATTGCAAATGCATGATGACTAAGTCATCGCTTACTACGTCCGTGCAACTGGGGTCATCGCACCATAGTTGGTAGTTGAGGTTGGGTTTTCCATTGCGAACAGTTGGGCGCAGAACGGGGGGAAGTCTGCGGGGATTCAAGACGTTTCCACCAGGAAAGTCGAGGGGCAGACTCAGGTTGAAAGTGAGACCTTCTTTTACTTCAGCAATGCCTTGCTTGACTTTTTCTGAAGTCAGTAAATTCATTCGACCATATTGATCGTCAGGACCAAAGTCACCCCAATTCGATCCGGGTGGGCGCAGTTTCCATCGTGAGGATTGAGGCATGGCAAATCCCTTTCAACTGTATGCAAATAATTCAACGTGGTGACATTATTCAGATACCCACTCGTGAAGACAGACAACTCTGCGACAGCAGAGTTGCCCGGATGGTTGGTATCAATAGAGAGGGGCTAGCTACCAAGGGATTCCACTAGTTCTGATTGCGGTTTGAAAAATCCTGCGCTAGTTATAGGGATAACACTACTCGCACCTGTCCCCATAGTGCTAACTGTTCGGTCAAGAGAAAAATACTATTCGTTCTCGCGTCAACAGATATAGAACAACCTAGGAGACTAAAACATGCTTCGCTTAACAAAACTTGCAGTGCGCCTCTCACTTGCTACTGCGTTAGCCGTTTCTGCCACCAGCACAATAGCGGCTGACACCATCAAGATTGGTTGGCTTTCCTCATTAACCGGTGCTCTGTCTTCGGCGGCGATTGCTGAGAACCAGGGTGTCCAACTTGCGGTTGACGAAATTAACAAGTCTGGTGGCATCTTAGGTCGACAGATTGAATTGTTAACCAGAGACACAGCTGGTGATCCAACCAAAGCCGTTAACTTTGCTCAGCAACTAGCTTTTAGCGATAAGGTTCATTTTGTGATTGGGCCGGTCAACTCTGGAGAAGGACTTGCAGCAGTTCCTATTTTGGCGCGCGCTGGTGTTCCAAACTTAGTCATAGGTGCCATTGATGAACTGATTGACCCAGTGAAATACCCGCGTGCATTTCGTGTCATCAATACAAACCGTCAATGGATTTCAACTGCCAACGACTACGCCATCAAAGTTCTAAAGAAGTCTAAGGTTGCTGTTATTGCGGATACCTCCGGTTATGGAACAGCGAGCGCTAAAACTGCCATTGAATTGCTAGAGAAAGCGGGCATTAAGCCTGTCTATTCAGTGTTGGTTGATAACAATAAAACTGATTTGACAGATGAAATGAACAAGGCGCGTGCTGCTGGTGCAGATGTAGTCATGCCTTGGACTGCTGCAACAGGAATGTTGGGTCGATTGTTGAATGCGCGTGGCGAGATCGGTTGGAATGTCCCCGTGGTTGGTCATCCTGCAATCATGGCTGCACAAATTCGTCAGTTGCTGAACAAACCAGAATACTGGCAGAACGCATATGCCGCTGGCTATGTCAGCACCACCTATGGTGCAGATGGCAAGTTGCCTGAGCGTACCCAACAGTTGGTTGACAAGATTCGTCCCAAGCTAGGTGGCGGAGAGATTGATGTCTTGTTTTGGTGGGTTGCCATGGGATATGACACCGTCAAAATTATCGAGCATGCTATCAAGACTTCCGGTTCAACAGATGCTGCAGCTTTACAAAAAGTCTTAGAAAACACCCGCGATTACAAAGGTGTTTATGCCACTTACACATGGACTGCAACTGAAAGAAACGGTTTCCCTGATAGCAATATGGCAGTCAACCCTGCCAATACGTTTAAGGACGGCAGTTTCAAACTTGCTCCCCGTTAATCAAACGATTTGAGGACAACATGCTGACAGTCATAGTGACGGGATTGGCGATAGGAATGCTCTATGCATCCATCGCCTTGGTTTACAACGTCATGTTTTCAACTTCGAAAGTTTTGTCGGTCACGACTGGACATTTGTCGATGGTTGGCGGCGTGTTTGGGGCTTACATCATCTCGGTGCTCCATATGCACTGGCTTTGGGGTTTATTGGGCGCAGTGCTAGCTGGAGCCACTTTTGGTTGGCTCACGGATGTTCTTGCGATTCGGCGCGTCTTGGCGCGCAGTGATGAGCACCTTTGGCTATTAAGTACATTGGCTTTGGCCACTATGGTTCAGCAGGCGGTTGGTTTGTGGTGGGGGACTGAGCCTAAACCTTTCCCTCGTTTGATTCCGCAAGAGTTTGGTTCTGGTTTGACGGATCAAAAGTTCTGGCTACCAATTGGTATGGCGATACTGATGGCTGTTGGCTTAGAGTTTTTCTACCGTAAGACGATGTACGGCAAGGTCTTTATTGCCATGTCCGAAGACGCCTTTGCTGCAAGAGCACGTGGCGTCTCCACAGATAAAATAAGATTGCTGTCCTATGTGCTTTCAGGTGCGCTGGGGGGTTTGGCTGGCTTTGCCGCAGGGCAATTAACGTTTGCCTTTTTTGCGTTAGGGCACACATTGACATTGCTAGGCTTTATTGCGCTTGCTGTCGGAGGACTAGGTAGCAATATCGGCGCTTTGATTGGTGGTGCGGCTTTAGGGCTTCTGAACTCTTTTGCAAGTTATTACTTTGGTGGTGAATACCAGCAAACTATTGCTGTTGGACTTCT
>CANBZB010000032.1 GCA_947373745.1 Burkholderiales bacterium
AATCCTGTTCGAATGGCGTAGATGGCATGAAAAGCCATGCCAGTCTTAATCAGTTTGCTGCCTTTTTTGATAGTGCGACGCATTTGCACAATGCGGTTGACGCGGTCTATCTCGTAGTCATTGATGTTTTGCGGCAGACAAAAGTCACGTGTATGGCAGTTAGCACAGCTTATTTTGGTCTTGCTGCGCGTGACTTCTTCAAGTTTCATTAGCACGGTGTGTCGCCCTTCATCAACTCTATGTGGCACATAGATGTGAAAGATTTTCATGACACATGTGATTTCTATCTGTGCGATAACGCACAGATAGAAAAGGGGATTCCTCTTACAGTGAATTTCTATGGGTGAAGCGACATAACCACATGACCTGCCAATTGCTAGAACCCCATGAATTAAGACGTACGGTTGAGCCTACGTCGCTAGGGTTTTCTGTCTCTTCAGAGTTACTGCAACTTGAATTGCCTTGGATTGGGCAAGAACGAGCCGCAGCCTCTGCCGTGTTTGGACTAAACATGGAGCAGAGCGACTACAACCTATTTGTCTTAGGTAATTTTGGAAGCGGCCGCAGTTCACTCTTACAAAAGCTGATGCATGAACAAGCCGCTTTGCGCTCTGTCCCGCCAGACCTGTGTTATTTGCACAATTTTGATAGCCCCGACCACCCGATAGCGCTGCGTCTGCCTTCTGGCGAAGGGCGTCTGCTCCGTGAATTGATGGGGCAATTGGCTAAAAACTTACAAAAAGAAATTCCGAAGTGGCTGGCGTCCCCTGATTTCAAAATACAAAAAGATCGCATCATCAATGCCAACAAACTGGAAGATGCTGCTGACTATGCTGTATTGAGCCAATACGCTGAAGCCCATCACTTTGTATTGCTGCGTGAAGATGGCAATATGGTGTTTACCTACAAGGATGACAAAGGCGAACCGATGACGCCTGAGAAAAACATCCGCCTCACACGCGAGCAACGCGCGCTGATAGACCTTGCAGAGGAGGAGTTGCAAGACGAGATTGGTAAGTACCTAGACCTAGCAGGTGCCAAGGAGCGAAGCCTGAATGAAGCACTCAAGGCTTTGCAGCGACGCTATATCAAACCCATGCTGGATCGTGAGTTGCAAGTCATCCGAAATGGCTTACGCAAACAAATCAAAGACACTTTGAAATTGCGTGCGTACTTAGACCAAGTGCACCTCCATACCTTGAACAATCTAGAGGTGTTTGAGCCGTGTGAAGACGAAGAGGTAAGACTCAATGCCTTGGTGGAGTTTTTCTCTTGCCTGAGGGTAAATATCGTGGTGGATAACCATGATTTAAAAGGTGCGCCCGTGATCGTGGAGGAGAACTGCTCGCTGCGAGAAATATTTGGTGGCATTGACTATGAAACCGATGAAGATGTGTTGATCACTGATTTCTCCCGAATTCGTGCCGGAAGTTTGATGAAGGCGCATGGTGGCTTTTTGATGCTGCATATGCGCGATGTATTGGCCGATCCGCATGTATGGTCCAAATTACGTCGTTTCTTGCGAACGGGTAAGTTGCAAATTGAAGAGGCTGGCCTATCCCAGTCGGCTATTCCCTCTGTGTCCATGCGGCCTGAGAGTGTCGACATTGACGTCAAAATCGTGTTGATTGCCTCTGTCGAGGAATACTATGCCGTCTACGAACTAGACGCAGAGTTTGCAAGACACTTTCGATGCAAGGTAGATTTTGTTGAAAGTTTTATAGCCAATAACGATTCCCACTATGCAACCGCCATATTTGTGGCGCATACATGTAAAAGGCTTGGGCTTTTAGACTTCTCAGCCAATGCCGTAGCGCGTATTGTTGAAGAATCCCACCGATTGACGCAAGACCAAACCCGCCAAAGTGCCAATTTTGGTGCGCTAGAAACTTTGATCATTGAGAGCAGTGCGCTAGCCGATGCACGAAAAGCTTCGGTTGTCGATCTTGCTGACGTCATAGCGGCACATCAAGCCCGCATATTGCGACACAACTCTCCCGAGCAACGCTTGCAAGCCAGTATTGTTGAGGGCGACCGCCTAATAGACATTACCGGTGAAAAAGTTGCACAGCTCAATGGCCTGACAGTGATAGACCAAGGCGATTATGAATTTGGGTTTCCCGTTCGAATTACGGCACGCACCTATGCGGGTGAAGAGGGTTTGCTAAATATTGAGCGTGAAGTAGAAATGTCTGGGCCTATCCACGACAAAGGTGTTTTGATATTACAAAGCTACTTAAACACCTTGTTCAGCCATATGGCACCTTTAGCAATGAATGCAGCCGTAGTGTTTGAACAAGAGTACAGCGGCGTAGAAGGAGACTCCGCCTCATGCGCAGAGTTTTATGCGCTGCTGTCTAGTTTGTCAGGTTTGCCACTCAAGCAAGGTATTGCTGTAACTGGCGCATTGAACCAACGCGGCGAAATGTTGCCAGTTGGGGGCATCAACGAAAAAATCGAAGGCTATTTCAAAACCTGTGAATTGCTGGGGTTGGATGGTAACCAAGGCGTGTTGATTCCGAGTCGTAATCGGCGTCATTTGATGCTGTCAGCACAAGTAGTCCATGCAGTGGAAAAAAACCTTTTTAAAATATATGCGGTAGAGAGTGCTAGCGAAGGTATGGCGTTATTGACGGGTCTGCAGTTTGGATCAAATGAAATGGGTTCTTACTCAGACCAAACCGTATTGGGTCATGCACAAAAGACATTAAAAAAATATCGATCCTCATTAATCTCTCACGAAAACCAAAAGAAAAATCATAAAAATGACCACGTCAGATAGAAAACAAGAACTTAACTTGCCTTATAGGCGCCTTTTTGAAACGGCCTATGACGGAATTTTGATATTAGATTTTGATTCTGGAACTATTCAGGACGTTAATCCATATCTGATGGATCTTCTTGGATATACCAAAGAAGAATTCATAGGTAAGGAGTTATGGGAAATAGGTGCAATGGTGGATAAAAATGCATCTATCCGAGCTTTTGCGATTTTGAAAAAGGATGGCTACATTAAATACAGTGACTTGCCATTAAGAACTAAATCAGGAGAAATCATTAGTGTTGAATTCGTCAGCAACGCATATGGTGTCAACGGCGACAGAGTAATTCAATGCAATATTCGTGATATTACCAGTCGTAAAAAAGCAGAAAGCGAACTGATTCAGTACCAACAAGCATTTGTTAAAAACATGTATTCCATGGTAAATGCTCTAACCAAAGCTATTGTGTCAAGGGATGCGTATACCTACCAGCATCAATTACAAGTATCTGAGTTGTGCTGTGCCATAGGTGGAAAAATGGGATTGTCCATAAACCAAATTGAAGGCTTACGTCTCGCTGCACTTGTGCATGATATCGGTAAGATTGCCATTTCCGCTGAAATTTTGACTAAGCCGGTGGCGTTGGAGTCTTATGAAATTGAAGCCTTGCATAGACATGCGCAAGTAGGTTTTGACATTCTTAAAGATTTAAATTTCCAATGGCCTATTGCACAAACCATTTATCAGCACCATGAGCGTTTAGATGGAAGTGGCTACCCCAATCATTTGAAGGGCGATAGTATTTGTTTAGAAGCCAAAATATTAGCAGTGGCCGATGTAGTGGAGGCTATTTCACACAATCGCCCCTACCGTCCTGCACTAGGCATAGATGCTGCGCTTACCGAGATTGAAAAAGGCAGGGGTACACAATTTGATCCATTGGTAGTAGATGCTTGTTTAGAAGTCTTTAGAACCGATAAATTTGAATTTTCTGTAAAAACTTAGTTATGCAAAAAATCCCTAGCATGCCCGCCAGCATTTGGGTGCTAGGCTTTGTCAGCATGCTGGTAGACATCTCATCTGAGATGGTGCATGGCTTACTTCCCATGTTTTTAGTGACAACCATGGGTGCCAGTGTTTTCATGATCGGGCTGATTGAAGGCATTGCCGAATCTACGGCTTTAATTCTGAAGGTGTTTTCTGGTGCCTACAGTGACTACATAGGCAAACGCAAGGTCCTCGCTGTGGCCGGGTATGCATTGAGTGCATTTACCAAGCCTGTATTTCCTCTCGCCACTTCAATACCTTTTGTTCTTGGCGCTAGATTTATCGACCGTATTGGTAAAGGTGTGAGAGATGCTCCGCGTGATGCACTGATCGTCGATATCACGCCACCCGAGATGCGGGGTGCGGCATTTGGCCTGAGGCAATCGCTAGACACGATTGGGGCTTTCTTGGGCCCCCTCATCGCAGTGGGACTGATGTTGTTATGGGCCAATGACTTTCGTGCAGTATTTTGGGTAGCTACTGTGCCCGCTGTCATTGCCTTGCTTTTATTGGTATTGGCTGTGCATGAAAAGCCACGACAAGACGAGGTTCTAAATGCCAATCCTTTGAGTTGGAGGAGTTTGAAACACATGGGGACACGCTACTGGTTTGTCGTGGGTATGGGTGCCATAGTGGGTCTAGCCAGATTTAGCGATGCGTTTTTGATATTGCGAGCCTTTGAGACTGGTATACCCATGGCCTGGGTACCGTTAATCATGGTGGTGATGAATGTGGTCTATGCAGCCACTGCATATCCTTTGGGTGACTTATCTGATCGTATGAACCACACCACATTGCTGATGGCAGGCTTGGTCATACTTGGCTTGTCCAATCTCTGTTTTGCAATGGGAACGCATTGGGTCTATGTCATAGGCGGCGTGGGTCTTTGGGGCCTGCATATGGGGATCACGCAAGGTCTGTTTGCATCCATGATCGCTTCAAGTGCCCCTCCCGATTTACGTGGCACGGCATTCGGTTTCTACAATATGGTTTTAGGCTTTGCCATGTTGATATCTAGTGGCTTGGCTGGGTTTATTTGGGACCTGTGGGGAGCTGTATATACGTTTAGGCTGAGTGCATCCTTTTGTATATTGGGGCTTTGTATTTTGTTGATAGTAAGAAGTAAGTTGGAAGTCAACAAACGCACTTAAGTAAGTTAGTGCATGCGATAAGATTAAGCTTTGAACTCCACCCCGTCCATATTCAAGTCGATTTGCATTCAATTTGCGCTGGGCCCATTTTTTCTTGCCGGCTTACCGCCGTTGCCACACGCTCCTCCAAACAAGCGCTTCTGACCTTATGGCGTGTGTTCATTGAGGTGTACCGTGTCTCGGTAAGTCATGTGTGGAGTGTGTAATGTTTACTTCTTTAAGATTTTTTGTGCGTGTTTCGTTTGTTTTTGTCCTTTCGGTGCTGACATGTAGTGCGTTCGCGCAATTGCCGGCTATCCAGGCAGCAAATAGCCTGCAAGTCTTGCTGCCGCTAAATGCCAAACAACAAGCTAGCCTTGGCGTGCAAGTTGGAGCAGTGCAGGCGTCTACGGGTGGTCAGTTGTTGGTAAGTGCCACAGTGGTGATGCCCCCCGGTAAAGAATTCACCGTATCTGCACCGTATGCAGGACAAGTCTCGCGTCTGCTAGTAGGTGTTGGCGATACGGTCAAGGCTGGAGCTTCCTTGGCGCTTTTCACCAGTCCAATGTTGGGCGATGCACGCCGTTTACTCAATGAGGCATCGCTGGACTATAAAAACGCCACAGCTGCTGCCCAGCGCGATCAAGCTATGTTTGACGAGGGCATCATTCCTTTGGTGCGCCTGCAGGTGAGTCGCTCTAAGCAAGAAGCGGCACAAGCGCAGCTGCATGCGCGAGAGGCGGAGTTGCTGGCGACTGGGATGCGATTTGATGCCAATACGGGTTACGCCACGGGTACGCTCAAAGCACCATTGACAGGCACTGTGTCTGAAGCATTTGCGGCGGTAGGGCAACGTGTTGAGGCCGGTGCGGTGTTGTTCAAGTTGGCGGATAGTTCGCAATTACAACTCGACTTGCAACTTTCTTCCGATAAAGCTGCGCAGTTGCAAGTGGGCGATGCAGTCAGCATTGCCTCGCGCAATGCCAACGCCAAGATCATTGGTGTTAGCCGTGCTATCGATGCCAGTCAATCGGCACGGGCTCGCGCAACGGTGACGAACCGTGGCAGCCTACAACCTGGCGAACTGGTGTCGGTCGTGGTGCAAGCCAAAGCTAGAGCTGGCTTAGCTAAATCAGAGATGCAATGGTTGGTGTCTTCGCGCGCTGTCACGCAGTGGCGCGGTAAATCTTGGCTATTTGTGGCGAATGACAAAGGCTTTGAAGCGCTAGCGGTCACTGTAGTCTCTTCTTCAGATGATGTGTCATTGGTTGAGGCCGCCCTGTCTGCGGATACCAAAGTAGCCGTGACAGGCATTGCGTCATTGCGTGCCTTGTTACAAAAGGACGAATGATGTTTGAGCAACTCATTCGTCTGAGTCTGCGTTTCCGTAGCCTCACGCTGGCCTGCGCTGTCTTACTTTTTATTGCGGGCGCATATGCATGGATCAATTTACCCATCGATGCCTTTCCTGATATATCGCCGACGCAGGCTAAGGTGATTCTCAAAATTCCAGGCATGACCCCTGAAGAGGTGGAGCAGCGTGTAGTCAAGCCGATTGAGCAAGAGTTTCTTAGTATTCCCAACAAGCGCATCGTGCGTTCGATCTCGAAGTACGGTATTGCTGACATCACTATCGACTTTGACGAAGGTGTCGATTTGTATTGGGCACGTCAGCAAGTCTCTGAGCGTTTGGGCTCTGTCATGCGTGATTTGCCCACCAGTGTGTCGGGAGGCCTAGCCCCTATCACCACGCCATTGAGTGAGGTGTATATGTTTACGCTTGAAGGCGAGGGCTTTAGTTTGGACGAAAAACGCCGCGTGCTGGATTGGGTCATTCGTCCTGAACTACGCACGATTGCCGGTGTGGCGGAAGTCAATTCACTCGGTGGCAAAGTGCAAACGTTTGAGGTGATTCCCAACACTGCCAAGATGGCGATGATGGGTGTGAGCATGGTCGATGTGCGCCAAGCCTTGCTAACAAATAACAGCAATGATGGTGCAGGCCGTTTGACCGCTGGCGAAGAAGCCCTGGTGGTGCGTGTGCAAGGTGCAGTCAAAAGTTTAGACGACTTGCGCACGGTGCGCCTCAGCACGTCGCGCAATACCAAAGTGCAACTGGACGATGTAGCCACCGTTACCTATGGCGAGCTCACACGTTACGGCGCTGTCACACACGATGGCCAAGGTGAAGCGGTAGAAGGCTTGGTGTTGGGAATGCGGGGTGTCAATGCACGACAGTTAGTGAATGCGGTCGATGACAAGCTGGCGGAAATGGCTCCGCGTTTGCCCAAAGGCATGACAGTCAAAACTTTTTACAACCGAGGTGAATTGGTCACGCGTGCCGCAGATACCGTGATCCATGCCTTGATTGAGGCGGCGGTTTTGGTGTGTATCACCTTGTATGTCTTCTTGGGTGGTATGCGTGCTGCTGTGGTGGTGGCCGTGGCCTTGCCTTTGTCGTTGCTAAGCACCTTCTTACTGATGCGTGGCTTTGGATTAACGGCTAACTTGATGAGCTTAGGTGGCTTGGCGATTGCACTGGGGATGTTGGTCGATGCGTCGGTCGTGGTGGTTGAAAATATCGAGACTGCGTATGCGTCACATCCCAAAGGCCATGCATTGTCAAAGACAGAAATTTTGCTCACCGCGGTACGCCAAGTGGTAAAACCTGTAGTCGCTGGTGTGCTGATTATTTGTGTGGTGTTTTTACCCTTACTCAGCCTCGAAGGTTTAGAAGGAAAGCTATTTGCACCTGTGGCGATGACCATCATCATGGCGCTGGCTTCTTCGCTACTGCTTGCATTTAGTGTGATCCCAGCATTGGCATCTATGGTGCTACGTGAAGAAGGTGCACAAGAGCCTGTGGTGATGCGAAAAATACATGCTGCGTATTTGCATATACGTGAACGTGTATGGGCCAAGCCCCAATGGTTGTATGGTGTGTCAATTGCCTCTTTAGTCTTGGCTGCTGTGTTGTACAGCTTCATCGGCAAAACATTCATGCCTACTTTGGATGAAGGCGATATCTTGGTGCAGTTGCAAAAATTGCCCTCTATTTCTCTAGAGACGTCGATAGAGATAGATACCCGTGTACAACAAGCCATTTTGGAGAATGTGGCAGAGGTTAAATCTATCGTGGCGCGAACAGGCTCTGACGAATTGGGTTTAGACCCAATGGGTTTGAATGAGACCGATACTTTTCTTGTCCTCAAACCTAAAAGCGAATGGCGCGGTAGCAAAGACGACATTGCCAACGCCTTGCGCGTGGTGCTGGATGGCTTTCCAGGCTTAGTCTATGGCTTCACGCAACCCATTGAAATGCGTGTATCGGAAATGCTTACCGGAACACGTGGCGATGTAGCTATCAAAATTTTTGGTACTGACCTAGGTGGCTTGAATGACGCGGCGCACCAAATTGCCGATGCTGTGCGCACCATCCCCGGTGCCGCTGAGGTGATTGCACCCAAGGCAGAAGGTTTGCAATATATGTCGGTGAGTTTGAACCGCACTACGTTGGGCCAAGCAGGGTTCAGTGTGGAAACTTTGCAGCAGGCCTTCAAAAACCAAATCGAAGGCGAATCCTTGGGCTACGTGTTGCGTGAGGGCGTAAGAATTCCACTGACGTTGCGCGGCAACGAGTCCACGCGCCAAAACCCTGAAGCTTTTAAAAATATGCAACTCGCTGCACCCGATGGTCGCGTATGGGCGGCAAGTGCATTGGCCGATATTCGCTTGGTCGATGGCCCCATCCGTGTAGACCATGAACAAAGCGCGCGTTTTACAAGCATTCAGGTGTCGGTCGATGGGCGCGACTTAACAGGCTTTGTAGTAGATGCACAAAAAGCCGTGGCAGCGTTAAAGCTTCCTAGTGATGTGCGCATTGTGTGGGGCGGTCAGTTTGAAAACCAACAACGCGCTGCTGCACGTTTGGGGTTGGTGATTCCTGCTGCCATGGTGCTTATCTTCACTATCTTGGTGTTTACCTTTGGTTCTGCCATTCAAGCGGGCATTATTTTCCTAAACATTCCGTTCGCTTTGGTCGGTGGCGTATTAGCTTTAGCGATATCAGGAGAGTATTTGTCGGTCCCAGCTTCTGTCGGGTTTATTGCTTTGCTAGGAATTGCTGTGCTAAATGGGGTGGTGATGGTCACACACTTTAATGAGCGTTTGCTAGATGGTGAAGACATGCACGTAGTGGTTCGCTTAGGCACCGAACGTCGCTTACGTCCTGTTTTGATGACAGCCGTTATCACAGCGCTGGGAATGATTCCTTTGTTGTTTGCGACCGGGCCAGGCTCAGAAATTCAACGCCCTTTAGCCATTGTGGTGACAGGTGGATTATTTAGCTCCACATTGTTGACTTTGCTGTTGCTACCTAAGTTGTTTGAACGCTTTGGAGGAATAGAAAGTATTGGGTGGAATGCACTCGTCCCTTCTTTTTTATGGAGAAAATCATGAATCGTTTCGTGATCTCTTATATTGTGGGGTGTGCGTTATTTTTGACGCTAGGCGCAGCACAGGCGCAACAGCCTTCTTCCGCACTGGCCAACGTTTCCGCTCCTGCAGTCACTGCAGAAATTTTGCCTTACCTGCCAACTGAAGCATCAGTGAAAGAGGCTTTGCTCACTAGCCCATGGATGCAGGCTGCGCATTCTAGAAAAGAGGCTGGTACAGCGCGTGCCAAAGGGATTGACTCAGGGACAGCAGAGTTTGTTTTACGCACTACATCACAGCGCCGACGCGATGTGGCAGCTGGCACCCAGATGCAAGAGTCGATGGTGAGCATCGAGCGCCCAGTGCGCGCCTGGGGTAAACGTAGCATAGATGCTGACTTGGCTACGCAAACCCAAGCATTTGCCGACATCGCGTATGCAGATGCCATGCATGAGGGGGCTCGTGAATTGATGCGGTTTTGGTTCGCCTACTTACGCGCCATGGTTGACCAAAGAAATGCACAAACTACGTATGACCTAGCTGCCAAAATGCAACGTCTTACACAGATACAACTCAAGCAAGGTGAGATTTCGCAGCGCGATGCCGAGTTGGCCAGTGCCGAGTTAGAGCGTATCTCGGCGGCAAGATCGGTGGCGCAAGCCCAATTAGCATCGAGTGCGTCAGCCCTGACGCAACGCTATGCAGGCTTAGTCTTGCCTACCCAAATACCTTTAGCCTTGCGCTTAGATGCATCACCACCGCTACCTGCTTTGAGCGAGTCGTTGGCCTCTATGCGGCAAGAGTTTTTAGATAAAAACCACGAACTCAATATGATGCGTGTGGACGCACAACGTATTCGGTTGGCCGCAGACCGAGCCATGCGTGACCGCTTGCCAGACCCAACTGTTGGCGTCTTTAGTGCGCGGGAGCGAGCGGGGGCTGAAACTATTTCAGGCGTGATGCTGTCGATTCCATTGTCAGGGGCGTCGCGGTCGCATCATGCCCATGCATTGATAGCCGATGCGCAAAATGCCAGCGATATAGTGAAACTAGCTGAGCAGCAATTAGGGGCCATGTTTGAAAGTATGTGGATTCAATTCCAACACAAACGTATGGCTGCCGATAATCTGAAATCGGCAGCACAACGCCAAGCGATTGCAGCAGAGAAATCAGTCAAGGCTTACACCTTGGGGGAGGGCGGTTTGTCCGAGGTATTGATGATTGCGCGTATGGCCAGCGAAAACCTCAATGCTTCCGAGCGCATGCAGTTGGAGGTAGTGGAGCTGCTGGCATTGATTCGCTTAGATCTGCATCAGATTTGGGATTTTGATGAATAAACACCCATGTTCAAACGCAGATGACTATCGCCCAGTTGCACCAGGTACTGTTTTATAAAGAAAAACAGCACGATCAATATCTGTCACCCAAACTAATCCATCGCCAATTTGGCCGATTTGTGCGTTATGAATAATCGTGTCAACGATGCTGTCACTGACATCATCGGGAGCAATAATTTCAATGCGAATCTTAGGTGTGTAGTCGGTCAGCTCATCTTTTAAATTGGTGGGCGTATGCAAGCTAGGGGCGGAGCATCCCTCGACTTTACTGATAGTCATACCAGGAAACCCCGGCAGTGATCGTAATTTTTCACGCAATACAGGAAGTTTTGCGGGGCGAACAATGGCTTTGATTTCTTTCATGGGAACACTTTCAATCAAGCTTCGGGTTGCGATTCATCAAACCAGTGGTAGATGGTTGGAACGACTACCAGGGTCAGCAATGTACAGGTAATTAATCCACCGATCACCACAATTGCCAAGGGCCTTTGAACTTCTGAGCCTGGACCATCGGATATCAAAAACGGTATCAAGCCCAGCATGGCAACCGTAGCTGTCATCATTACTGGCCTAAACCTCTGGCGTGCACCTTCCATGACTGCTTCATGCACTGGCATGCCACCTTCACGCAAATTCCGAATGTAGGAAACCAGTACCACGCCATTGAGTACTGCAATGCCCCACAGGGCTATGAAACCCACGGAAGCGGGAACTGACAAATACTCACCTGCGAAAAACAAACCAAGAACCCCGCCAATGGATGCGAAAGGAAGCACTGTAATGATGAGTGTTGCAAATTTAAGGGAATTAAAAAGCAGGAAAAGTAAAAAGAATATGGCGGCAACCGTGATGGGAACAATAATTTTTAAATGTCCAAGTGCACGCTCCATATTTTGGAATTGCCCACCCCATTCCAAATAATAGCCATCGGGCAGATTGATATCTGTTTCTACTTGCGTTTGCAATTCTTTAACAAAACTTCCTAAATCCCTGTCCTTAACATTGATGCCAACCACGATGCGACGCTTAGCCATTTCTCTTGAAATTTGAGCAGGCCCATCGATCACATGGATTTTGGCTACATCTTCCAAGCGTGCTTGCGCGCCATTGGAAGAGCTCAAAATGATATTAGAGATGGCTTCTATGTTGTTGCGAAATCTCTCTGGCAAACGAACAACGGCAGCGTAGCGTTTTTCGCCTTCGAAAATATCGGAAGCTATTTTTCCACCAATAGCAGTTTCAATCAAATCATTGACGTCAGAGACATTGATACCAAGCCGTGCAATCGATTGCCGGTCAATATCAATTTGTAAATACTGCTGCCCTGAGATACGCTCAACCCTCAAATCTTGAGCACCCTGAATATTTTGGGCTACTTTTGCTATTTGGTTAGCCAAGCGTTTGAGATTGTCTAGGTCATCGCCAAAAACTTTGACTGCAATATCAGAACGCACGCCAGTGACCATTTCATCTACGCGATCCGAGATGGGTTGAGCCATGACGATTTGAACACCAGGAAGTGCTTTGAGTTTCTCGCGAATAGCATCGGTGATATCGTTTTGATCCCATCCATTCGGCCATTCGCTACGAGGCTTCAAACTCACGATAGGTGTTGACTCGTTAGGGCTTTGGGGATCTGCTGGCGACTCGCCGCGTCCAACACCTGAAATTGCAGATTTCACACCAGGAACTGTCATGACTAATTTCATAGCCTGCATTTCCATTTTGATAGATTCGTTGAGTGAAATATTGGGTACGCGATTGATGCCTGGAACGATCGATCCTTCTTTCATTTCTGGAATAAATGCAGTTCCAAGAAAAGGAAGTACGCATACTGCCAAAGCAAATGCCGCTAGCGATATTTGCACGGTACGCTTTGTCGATGACATGGCTAAATCTAGTAATTTGAGATAGCGCGACTTCAGTGCCTTGATTAATTTTGTATCGTGGTCTCCATCCCCTTTGGGTGGTTCTAACAAATAAGAGGACAGAACAGGCGACAAAGTCATGGACAACACGAGTGAGACTGCTAGGGCAATCGCTATGGTGTAGGCCAAGGGCGCGAACATTTTCCCTTCCATACCTTGCAATGTCATTAATGGCAAAAAGACCAAAATAATGATGCCTACGCCAAAAATGACAGGTGTTGCGACTTCTGCTACCGCATTCAAAATTGAGCGAACCTTGGTCTCGCCCAATTCAACCGCTCTACCAAGACGCGCGTAAGCGTTCTCCACCACAACTACGGAGCCATCTACCATCAATCCGATAGCAATGGCTAACCCTCCCAAGGACATCAGGTTGGCAGAAATGCCTAGCTTGTTCATCGCCATAAAAGTAAGCAAAGGTGTCAATACCAATGTGGCAACTACGATCAGGGACGAACGCACATCGCCTAGGAACAAGAAAAGTACAACGACTACTAATACGACGCCTTCCAGGAGCACTTTCGTAACAGTCCATAACGCCGCATCGACCAACTCAGAGCGGTCATAGTAGGGGACTACTTTGAGTTCATTGGGTAGCATGCCACGTCGATTGATTTCATCTACACGTTTTTTAATTCGGTTGACAACTTCTTTGGCATTACCGCCCGTCATCATCATGACAATGCCCCCTACCGCCTCAGTCGTTCCGTTTTTGATGACAGCGCCTTGACGCACTTCATGGCCTAAGGTGATTTCTGCCACGTCACGCATAAAAATAGGCGTGCCGTTAATTTCCTTTAAAACAATTTGACCTAAATCACTGATGCCTTGCACAAGGCCTACTCCACGAATGAGGTACTGTTCAGCCGCTTGAGGCAATACCCCACCACCTGAATTGGCGTTATTGCGTGACACCGCGGTGTATACATCCGCTAATGTGATTTTGTAATGCCTTAACCTTTCAGGATTGACCAATACGTGGTACTGCTTGACATAACCGCCTTGTGAATTGATTTCTGCAACACCGGGAATAGAGCGTAATAAAGGCCTTAAAACCCAATCTTGAACTATGCGACGTTGTGTGAGTTCTTCTTCACTTAGCTCTCTATCACCATCGCCAACGTGCTCTATGGTGTATTGGTAGACCTCTCCTAGGCCTGAAGAAACAGGACCGAGGACAGGCGTGATGTCGGATGGAAGTCGATGGGCTACTTCCATCAAGCGTTCCATTACTAATTGGCGCGCAAAATAAACATTGGTAGTGTCAGTAAATACCAGCGTGATGAGTGACAAGCCGGGTTTATTGAGGGAACGTAATTCAGTAAGGCCAGGCAATCCTGTCATCGCTACTTCTATAGGAACCGTAGCAAAACGTTCCACTTCTTCCGGTGACCTTCCAATGGCTTCAGTAGCAATTTGAACCTGGATATTTGTGACATCTGGAAATGCATCGACCGATAGTTTGGTCGCTGCGTTCAGTCCAAAAAATAGCAAAATAAAAGCTATCACTACAACGATTAGACGTTGCTTGAGTGCGGTGCGTACAAGAAATTGCAACATCGCTTACTCGCCTTTTTCCATGTCTTTAAGGTTTCTGTGATTGTTCAAATGAAAAGCGCCGTCTGAAACAATTCGCATGCCTTGACTCAGTCCATCTAGAACCACACGTTGCCCGTTATGCTCAGACAAAAGTCGAACCGGTTTCAAGCGGAAAGAACCGGGTTTCTCTTCTATAAATACATAGTCTGTGTCCTGTTCACGCACAATGGCTGTTGTCGGAACAACCAGTCGCTTGGTAGGCGCAGACTCGATCAGCATAGAAGCCAGCATGGAAGGTTTGAGGCGCCCACTTGTGTTGTCAAGCTCGGTCCTGACAAGGACAGTTCGTGATTCAGGGTTGACAGTTTGACCCACATAAATCAATTTACCGATAAGATTTTCATTTTCCAGTGCAGGTACTTGGATACGAACAGACTGCCCAACCTTCACTTGGGCAACTTGTTGTTCAGGAACTTGGGCTACTGCCCATACGCGACTTAAGTCGGCAACCGTAAATAAAACATCAGCGGGTTGAACTACTTGTCCAGTTGTCACCTTTCTTTCAACGACCACTCCTTTGATAGTTGCCATGACGCTTGCGACCGAGTCAATAGCGCCTGTAGTTGCTAACTCTTCAAGTGCTTTTAGATTGACGCCAAGTACTCTCAGTTGGTCTTGGGCAGCACGCGTTTGAGCGGATGCCACTTCGTATTCGCTTTCTCTGCGTTGCAGTTCTGCTGCGCTGATGACGTCTGCTTCAAATAAAGTTTTAGCCCGTTGGACTGTTCGGCGGTGGAATTCTTTTTCAGAGCGCGCTTTGAGGTAAGCCAGTTGGGAGTTGGAGAGTTCGCTGCTATTGATTAATGCAAGCGTGTCGCCTTTTTTTACTTCGGCGCCAAGTTGGGCGTGAATTTGCGTTACGCGACCAGTCACACTAGCGCCGATACGTGTGAGTGCTTGTTCATCGAAATCAATTTGCCCTGCCACGCGCAAAATATCAGACACATCGCTTTGGCCAACCTCAGAAACCTTGATTTGGGTTAGCAAAGACGCATTGGCCGTGACAAGGTTTGGATCTTGTGCATTTTTGCTTGCACTTGAAGGTTGCGATTTTTTACAACCAACAACCAATAGCAAACTAGTCAATAGAGTGATAAAAGCAAACTTTAAAAAAATATGAATCATTTGGCTATAGTTCTAGTTGGAGTTTTCAGATACTGTTGCACGTAAACGCTCAATCTCGGTCCAGGCGCTAGCTAGTTCAAAACGTGCAACGATCAATTCATTTCTGGCGGCTCTGAAAACACGCTGGGCATCTAATACTTCTAAGAAACCTTTTTCACCTGCTTTGTAGGCAATTTCAACGACGCGTACTGCATTGGCAGCTTGTCGAACAATACCTGACTCGAGGGCAAACATTTGTGATTGCGCTATTTCGTACTGTTGGTAAGCGGCTTCAAGAGACTGCAGAAGTGAAAATTCTTGATAGGCTAATTCATTGACGGATTGCGTCAGACGCGCTGAAGCTTCTCCTACAGGACCGCTACGCCAGTCCCATAACGGAAGAGTTAATGCAACGCCAATGCGCTTATGTTTGTATTCGGAGTCAAGGTCTTGGTCTGCACGCAATGCAATTTTGGGAAAGCGGAACGCTTTTTCTTGCTTGAGCTTGCTGTCAAATTGTTGGCGTTCAGCGCGCGCACGTATGAGTTCTGGATTATTTTTAAGGATATGTTCACGAACTTTGTCAATAGACGGTGGCGGAGGAAGTTCAACGCCAAAATCATGTACAGAAAAAGTTTCTGTTAATTGTGGTCCCACCAAAGCCCGGAGACCCGCGCGTGCATGTTTGATACGAGACTGGGCAGATTGGGCAAGTTTTTGTGTATTGAGCAATTCGGCATCTGCCTTAAATAATTCAAATCTAGCGGCCTCACCAGTTTCAACACGTAACGCTATACGGCTGCGAATTCCCTCCATGAGCTTGCTGTCTTCTTTACTGGCGCGTTCTTCCGCTAGTCGTCTGATAAGTTCAAAGTATCGAAGTCTTAGTCTGGCCACCATGTCGGATTTAAAGGCGGCTTCATTCGCTTGTGCTGCGCCTAAATTAGCCGTTGCAGCGTCTACTCTGGGGAATCTGTGCCAAGGCATGTCCAAGTCTTGGGTAATGCTCATGGTTTTGAGCGATCCGTCAATATTGGAGGATGCGATTCGAGGTGTTCGGGTGCCGTTCAATACTTCAATTTGCGGATTAGGAATGGCTTGGGCAGTTCTAACTGCAAAACGCGCAGACTCAACGGCATTGGAAGCCCCTTGAACCGCTTTGCTGTTACTGAGCATCATGCTTTCGAGTTCTTGCAAACTAAAGGCGTGTTGTAGTGTTTGACCTGAGGCTACTGAGCACGCAAAGCTCAAAATACCTGAATAAATAATGCGTAAGGGTGGTGTTTTGATGTATTCAAGCATAAGTAGTAAGGGGTAACTTGCATGCTAGATAAATAAAGACTTGCAATTGATTGTCCTTTATTTATTCCCATACGAATTAAATGACTTTAATATGTGGGGTAATTAAGAAACCATCGACTAAACCTTGATCTTGCGCAAGTTTTTTCTTTCATAAATACCTAAACTGGTGTGGTCTTAGGAACAAACATGTCCAACTCCATCCATACCAAAAACATCGTACTTGTGTGGGATCTGCCAGTTAGAGTAATTCACTGGTTGTTGGTTATTTGTTTTATAGGTGCTTATTTGACGGCCGAGGAAGATGGTCTCAGGTTGTTACACGTGACTTTGGGATATACATTGGCTGCACTAATGGCTGTTCGAATAGTTTGGGGTTTTGTAGGTACCAAGCACGCAAGGTTTAGCAGTTTCATCAAGGGACCTGAAGAAACGTGGCTCTACCTTATGTCATTGTTCAAGTCCACTCCGCAGAACCATACTGGCCATAACCCCTTAGGCGCTATAGCCATTCTTGGATTAATGCTACTTGGCCTCGGTGTGTCATTTACAGGCTGGTCTGCGTTGCACGAGGTAGGGGGTGAATGGAATGAGGAATTGCATGAGGCTATTGCTGAAGGAATGCTGGTATTGGTGGTGATACACGTTATATCTGGGGTTGTAGCCAGTTTGTTACACCGCGAAAACCTAGTCAGGGCTATGGTGAATGGAACGAAAAGCGGAAGTCTAGGCGACCGACCTGTTCATCAGCATATGTGGATGGCAATTTTTGTGGTTTTATCAGTGATTGGTTTCTGGAGCTATCAATACACACATGCAGCTGTCGGTGGAATAGATGGCGTTGCAATTGTGTCCTATCACAATGCAAAAGACATCGATGAAGACGACTAGCATTTTGAAAAATGTGGACATCACATCAGTGGACAGTAAATATGTATCAATTAACTTTTAAAGGAAATGTATGAAAATATTAGTAGCAGTCGATGGTTCAAAGTCTTCTTTACACGCAGTGAAATACGCGGCCAAGCTATCAGCCAATATGCGCAGTAGCGATGCCATTACATTGATCTCGGTGCATGATGACCAAGGCTTGCGACTTGCCAAGCGATATGTCGGGCAGGCTGAAGTAGGTGACTATCTTCGCGAGATTAGCGAAAAAGAATTGAAATCGTCTTTGTCGATACTTATTAAAGCTGGAATC
>CANBZB010000033.1 GCA_947373745.1 Burkholderiales bacterium
TGCATTTTGAGTTCGATGTACGCATCGATCATGCTGTCGGTGAAAACGCCACCTTTGGTCAAGAAGGCACGGTCTTTGTCCAAATACTCCAAGGCTTGGTCCAAGCTGTGACACACGGTTGGTACCAATGCGTCTTCCTCGGGTGGCAAATGGTAGAGGTCTTTGGTAGCAGCTTCGCCGGGGTGAATTTTGTTTTCGATACCGTCCAAACCAGCCATCAACAAAGCTGAGAAGCAAAGGTATGGGTTGGCCATTGGATCTGGGAAACGTGCCTCGATACGACGGCCTTTGTCAGACGCTACGTGAGGAATACGGATCGACGCAGAACGGTTACGGCTCGAATATGCCAACTTCACAGGCGCTTCAAAGCCAGGTACCAAACGCTTGTAGCTGTTGGTAGTGGGGTTGGTGATCGCATTCAAAGCACGTGCGTGCTTGATGATGCCGCCGATGTAAAACAAAGCGGTATCGCTCAAACCAGCATAGCCTTTACCCGCAAAGAGGTTTTTTCCGTCTTTCCAGATGGACTGGTGCACGTGCATGCCTGAGCCGTTATCGCCAACCAAAGGTTTAGGCATAAAAGTAGCTGTCTTGCCGAAAGAGTGGGCGACGTTCCAAACAACGTATTTCAGTTTTTGGGTCCAGTCAGCGCGCTCAACCAAAGTGGAGAACTTGGTACCGATTTCGTTTTGACCTGCGCCAGCGACTTCATGGTGGAACACTTCAACGGGAATGCCCATTTCTTCCAAGATCAAGGCCATCTCGGCGCGCATGTCTTGCATGCTGTCGACAGGAGGAACTGGGAAGTAGCCGCCCTTGACAGTAGGACGATGGCCTTTGTTGCCGCCTTCCATCACTTTGTCAGAATTCCAAGGAGCTTCGTATTCGTCGATTTTGAAGAAAGCGCCAGACATGTCATTGGCCCAACGCACGTCGTCGAAGATGAAGAATTCTGGCTCTGGTCCAAAATAAGCTGTGTCGCCCAAACCTGAGGCCTTCAAATAGGCTTCTGCGCGCTTAGCGATTGAACGTGGGTCACGGTCGTATGACTTGCCGTCACCTGGCTCGAGCACATCACAGCTCAACACCAAAGTGGACTCTTGGAAGAAGGGGTCGATGAAAGCCGACACTGCATCGGGCATCAACAACATGTCAGAGGCTTCGATACCTTTCCATCCAGCGATGGATGAACCGTCAAACGCATGACCATCGGTGAATTTTTCTTCGTCGAAATGTGAAATTGGCACGCTCACGTGCTGTTCTTTACCACGGGTATCAGTGAAACGGAAATCAACGAACTTGACTTCGTTGTCTTTCACCATCTTCATCACGTCTGCGACGGTCTTGGCCATTAGGCTCTCCTTCAAGGGTAGGTTGGTTGTCTAAAAGTACGTTGTTACTCGAAGCATTATTTATGCCAGAGACCGCTTAAGAAACGGCCTGCTATAGATGTCTTCTTGGTGCATATTTTGCCCTGACTTTGACCACGTTTGGATGACGAAGTCCAACTTCGAGTCAAAAAGTACCCATCGATGCGGCGATTCATTATGGTGCATTAAATAAATAAATGCACTTATTTGGTGATTATTTAGGGGCGCACCAATTCGGGGCCAAACTCCAAGTCAAAGGCCCTCAAACCTTTGAGGAGCTCAGGATACGCGCGATCTACCAAGGAAGGTTCACCCTTGACGCCCAGCTCAATATGGCGACCATACTGAGGGTGGTCAACGCTGGGCAAACTAAAAACTTTGATTCCTTCAAACTCTTTTTCCATCTGCTCCATCAAAGGCGTCAGCATGGCCTCCATTGATCCAAAAATAATGACCGACTTTTCCATCCACGCAGCATCTAAAAACAGGGGCTTGTAATGGGTGTCTAAGACCCACGCAATCATGGGCCAAGCCATCACCGGAAAACCGGGAACGAAATGCACAGCCCCGCCCCCAGGCCCATGGCATGTGAATCCAGGAATCTTGTTGTAAGGGTTGGGAATGATCTCTGCACCTGAAGGAAACACGCCCATATTCAATCGGTGCACGTTATTTGGGTGATCGGGCTCATAGGGTACGCCCTGCTCTTTGGCTATGTCTTTCATGCGCTCACGGATAAACACTTCAGCCTCTGGATGCAGGCTCAACTCCAGTCCTAAAGCGCGGGCAGCACACTGGCGGGTGTGGTCATCTGGTGTGGCGCCAATACCGCCACATGAGAACACGATGCTGTTGCTGGTGAAGGCGCGCTTTAAGGTACGGGTGATACGCTCTGGTGAATCGCCCACGTAGTCCGCCCAGTCGAGGCTCAAACCCCTTGCAGACAGCAACTCAATGGTTTTAGGAAGGTGCTTGTCAGCGCGTTTGCCGGAAAGAATTTCATCGCCAACGATGATCAGACCAAATTCAGGGCGTTGGGGGTGGGTTGCTTGGTTCATTTGCCAATGCTATCGCAGGTACTGGCACCGAAGCGCCGACCACGACTGGATTTGCCTCTGCACGCATGCTCTCTAAAGCTCCCAAGCTGTAATGGGTGAACCACAGGGCGGTGAACGCAAATACCAAGGAATACACCCAAATCGCCACAGGAACGAGCACCACAAAAGCCGCTGCAAATAAAGCCCCAGAGGCCCACACCATACTGGGTAAGGCACCCATAAAACCGGTAATGACGCCAATCAATAGCAAGGGAAGACGGTGTTTGTGCCCGATCGCGATGCGCTCATCCCGACTCGCATGCGAGACCAAGGCATCAAACACCATCACACGGTAGCTCAACCATCCCCAGATCACGGGTGGCACGATGAACATCAAGGGCGGCACCACCCATAAGGGCAAAGAAATAATCATCGCCAGCATCGCAGAGATAGTCGAGACAAGCGTCCAGACAATGCTGCTAACTACCGAGCCACCATGCTTCATAGCCAGGTGGGCAAAACGGCGCTGAACTACCAGGCTAACCAATGCAGGCCCCATCATCAATGAAACCGCTAAAAGCGACATCATCACCAAAATAGGCGTGATTGAAAAAATCACGACCAAAGGCACCAACACACCCTGCAGGTCACCCGCGCCGTGGGT
The DNA here is from genome assembly GCA_947373745.1 of Burkholderiales bacterium. GTDB lineage: Bacteria > Pseudomonadota > Gammaproteobacteria > Burkholderiales > Burkholderiaceae_C > Limnohabitans. Next base: position 3,072 of record CANBZB010000033.1, read on the forward strand.
TTGCATCCAATCCATCATGCTTTGCATGACTTGCCAAGAGGCGAGGAATTCACTCACCCAATCTTGGGTCGGCTGCCAATAAAAATATCCCCAGCTTAGAGTCAGCACGAGCAACATCACCTGCGGCAACAAAGCCAAAACCATGATGCGTGGCATGAAGCAATATGCCGTCGCGCGCCAAAGGGAATCAAAAAACAATCGCATGGGGAAAAGCATAACCCACCCTGTCAGGTGTGGCTAGTCAATCCCAACGCAGATAAGAACCTTTTAATACCCAGTATTTGTTGATTTAGAAAACCTTTGCCGTAATCACGGCCTTCTGTCACCTGATCTCGTATCCCCGTGGCCTCGAATCGGGTGTCGAAGTTAGCCGTTCCAAAAAGCATGTCCCAGCAAGGCAGCAAAACGCCAAAGTTATGCCCGCCGAGCACAGTTTGGCCTTTGGAATTAAGGCTTTCGTGACCCAAGCCAATCGCGTGGTGCAACCTATGAAAGCGCGGACTTACCCACACGCGCTCCCCTATTTGCCCGAAACTCAAGCGTAAGTTGGCATGCTGGAAGTTCTCGCTCAATTGCGTCAAAGCGACAACGGCAACAAACTGACTGGGCGCAATCCCCACCAACTGCGCGACCACCACCCAAATCACGGCCCGCAATAAGTCGTCGAGCAGATGGTTGCGGTTATCACTCCACTGCGTCATGTGGCGTTGCGAATGGTGGACTGCATGCAAAGCCCACCACCAGTTCCACTGGTGCTGGGCGCGGTGCAACCAGTAATTAACGAAGTCAAAAAGCACCAGATACAAAACAAAACTCAGGATAGGGCCGTCGGTCACGCCGGGCCAGAGATCCTCAAGATGGAAAGTGCCAAAACCAGCGGTACGCAAATGCCCCATGAGTTCGTCCATCAGAGGGTCAACGCTAAAAAACAAACAAAGGCGAAAAAATCCTAAACGGTGGATCAAGGTATAGAGCACATCGGTACGGACAGTTGCGCGGTCTGTGATGGACTCCACAGGACGCCAGCGCTGCAAGGGACCAATCACCGCCAACATGACTGCAATTTGCAACAGCCCGATCAACAACCACCCTGTGGCGTCGTACACATCTTCCAAACGGCTGGCCAAGCCCCAAGCAAAAGCCAAGGGCTGAAAAACAGTTTCAAACAAACCCTCTTGGGCGGCAGCAAAAAGATCGGTCAGTGCGTCCATGCTGCGAATTGTGGATGTTCTTGCAAAGTGGCGAAGCATAGGCCTTTAGATTTCAGGCCTTCAATTAAGGGCTCTAGCACCGCAGGTGCCCAGGGGTCTTTACGGGACCAGATACCAAGATGCGCCATCAAAATGTCGCCGGCTTGAATTTTGCCAACGGCGTTGTGTAGCAACTGTGCGTTAGAAAATTTCTCGCTCGGCAGCTCATCTCCCAAAAAACCTGCATCTGCCCAGCCCACATGGCCGAAGCCGCATTGTTTGGCAGCCGCTAACAACGAGGTGGACGTCTTACCTCCAGGTGCGCGAAACAGAGACAAAGGTTTCTTTCCAGTGATCTCTTGCAAACGGGTGTTGGAGCGTTGAATTTCTGCGCAGTATTGCTTGGCCGTCCAAACGCTAGACACGCCTTTGTTCGGTCCAGCGCTTGGCTTCATCTTCCACCCATCGGACGCATGGTCAGCTTGCCAATACACATGGTCAAACGTGTGCGAGGCAAAAGCGTGCCCCTCTTCAGCGCGGGCACGCCACCAAGGCGCCCAGTGCTCACCCAAAGTGCCATCGCCCTCTTGGGTCGGTTCATTGGCAGCGAAGAAAGTGACTTTGACTTGCTGGCGTTTCAGCACATCCGCAATCAAAGGCGCAACCCCCATGTGCCCAGTGTCGAACGTCAAATACACAGGCTTGGCGCAAAGCGCAAAAGCATGAAGAGACAAGCCCGCCAGGGCGTAAATGAAAAGTGCGCGTTTATAAACGCTTGGCATGGTCTAAGGTCCAAATACCGTGGGGTGATTTACCCACCTTGACTTGGCGAACCAACTTGCCTGTAGCGAGGTCAATCACGCTCACTTTTTTGATCCAGCGCGACGAGACTAACAACAACTTGCCGTCGGCAGTGACCTCCATGCAGTCTGGGCCACCGGGTGCTTTGAACTCGGCGACAGACTGCAAGGTAGTCAAGTCAATTTTGTGGATGGTGTTTGCAACACGGTTGCTCACCAAAACATGGCGGCCGTCGCCCAATGCGCGAAATGCGTGGGCACCCTCGCCTGTAGGAATTTTTTTGACCAACTTAGGCTGTGAGCCAGACACATCGAAGACTTCGACACCATCCGAACCTGTCAAGCCCACCAACAAGTACTTGTCATCTGCAGTTCCAAAAACATCGGCGGGCATCTCACCTGTTTTAAAGCGCCACTTGAGCGTTTGTGTAGCCAAATCGACTGCGACCAACTCGTTGCTATCTTGCATAGTGGCATAGGCAATAGCGCTTTTGCTGTCTATCCAAATGTGGCTTGGCGTTTTGCCCGAAGGAATGCGCTTGGCTAAAGACAACTCGCTTCCATCCCAACGGTATATATCAATATGGTTCAAACGGTTAGCAACTGTCACGAACCACTTCATGTCTGGCGAAAAACGAAGCTGGTAAGGGTCTAGCGTTTTACGCACCACACGCTGCACTTGGGCAGTTCGCGGATCAATAAAAGTCAAAGAGTCACCGCCCGCATTCGCCACAATGACCGACTTTTCGTCGGGCGTGAGATAAAGGTGGTGGGGTTCTTTGCCAGTTGGAACGCGTTGCGTTACCTCCCAAGTTTGGGGGTCTATCACGCTGACGTTAGCGTCTTGCGAATTGAGAACAAAAATAGGGTTGGCTGCATCAGCTTGCAACCCCCAAGAAACAAGAAGAAGTGCAAGGGTCAGTCTAGTAAGTAATTGCAACAAAATATTTCCTAAAAAATCTTGTCCTAAGTGTAACGAGCTAGCATTCAGGTATGCCCTTGATCGCATTAGGAAAGTCAGAGATTGAAGTCGAGCTGATCGACATCAAAAGTTCGCTTGCACCCATCGTCTTTTTGCATGAAGGACTAGGGTCTGTAGCCATGTGGCGAAGTCGGGGCGATTACTGGCCCGATCTTGTCTGTCAATCGACTGGCCGCAATGGCGTGGTCTATTCGCGGCGTGGTTATGGACAATCGAGCCCTGTCGTTGACGTGCGTGGCGCAAATCGCTTAACACCAAGTTACATGCACGACGAAGCTTGGAAGGTCCTGCCCGAATTGCTCACCACTTTGCAAATAGAGCATCCCGTTTTACTCGGCCATTCCGACGGGGCCACCATCGCACTTCTTTTTGCTTCACGCTTCTCTGCAACCGCCTGTATTGCCATGGCACCACACGTGATAGTGGAGGACATCTCTATCCGCTCCATTGAAGCCGCCAAGCTTGCATTCGAGAGTGGCGAACTCAAAACCCGCTTATCAAAATACCACCAGGATGTCGAATGCGCGTTTTGGCAATGGAACGATGTGTGGCTGTCTCCCGCGTTCAGAAGTTTTGATATTCGCGAAAACTGCCGCCAAATTGCCAGCCCAGTGCTAGCCATGCAAGGCAGGCAAGACGCATACGGCACGCTCCAACAAATTCAAGACATTGAAACTTCCAGCGCTATGGAGCGACAGATCATTGAAAACTGCGGGCACTCGCCCCACCGCGATCAGCCAGAAGAAACGCTGGCTTATGTCACTGCATTTTTGGCAGACAAAGCTTGAAGCTCCTCTGTCGTAATCCAACGCCACTGTCCTGGTGCCAAATCTTGCGGCAAAGGCATGTTGCCTATTTGAGAGCGATGTAAGCCCACTACGGCATTCCCAACGGCCAACAACATCCGCTTGACCTGGTGGTACTTTCCTTCGGTCAAGGTCAAACGCATATGGTTTTGAGAAACTGCTTTGCAGGCTGCGGCTTTGACGGGTTTAGGTGAGTCATCCAGCACCACGCCCTCCAGCAAACGCTGCACTTGTTTATCGGTAACTGGCTCAGCAGTAGTGACCTCGTACACCTTTGGAACATGGTGCCGTGGAGAACTCATACGGTGAATCAAAGGGCCATCATCCGTCAGCACCAACATGCCGGTTGTGTCTTGGTCTAGACGCCCAACGGCTTGCGCCCCTTGCACCGCACTCTTTTGTGGCCGCTGACGCAAAGGCGCAGGCAACAAGGTATAAAGACTTGGCCATGCCGAAGGCTTGTGCGAACACTCGTAACCCGCTGGTTTGTGCAACAGCACATAGGCCTTCGCGTGATAAGGCCACAAGACACCTTGCACGCTAAAGGGCATTCCTTCGAACACCGCTACATCCTGAGTGGCGTCATCACATACCGCCATACCCAGGCCTTGGTCTATCTGGACATAGCCTTGCTGAACCAAACCCGCGCAGATCCGCCGCGTACCAAAACCTTGTGAATAGAGGATGTCTTGCAATTGCATAAGGGTCAATCCTAATGCGAGTCTCCTAGGTGAAAACTAGCGCTGTCTCACTGCAAACAGTTCCTAAAATGAATTTTTAAATTGAATAGCCTCTTTTGCATCAGGAGCTCACACATGCAACGCCGTCATTTTTTCCAAAATACAGCCTTAGTCACCACGGGTGCTTTAGCAGGCTGTGCATTGCCCGGTTATGCAGACCACCAAGTCAAAACCCCCTTCAAGGTGCCGGCAACTTACATTCCTATCGTGGGTTCGGATGAGATGTATCCCGTGCGCCGCATCTATTGCATTGGACGCAACTACGCTGCCCATGCACGTGAGATGGGGTCGGACCCCACCCGCGAGCCACCATTTTTCTTCCAAAAACCTACGGACGCTATTCAATACGTTGCTGCAGGTACGGTGGCGAACCACCCCTATCCACCGCTGACAAAGAACTACCACTATGAAGCAGAGCTTGTCGCCATGCTTGACAAAGGTGGGCGCAATATCCCAGTCGCTAAGGCTCTAGATTTGGTTTACGGTTATAGCTTGGGCCTAGATATGACGCGCCGTGATTTGCAGCGCGCCTTGGGTGACGAGAAAAAACCTTGGGAAATTGGCAAGAGCTTTGACAAATCAGCCCCTATTGGCGCAGTGCATAAAGTTGCGCAAACAGGGCATTTCACACAAGGTGATATTTGGCTCAAGGTCAATGGCCAAATCAAACAAAAGGCTGATCTGAAACAAATGATTTGGTCCGTTGCTGAACAAATCGCCAAGTTATCCGAAGCGTTTGAACTCTTTCCTGGCGACATCATCTACTCAGGCACACCTGAGAATGTGGGCCCCGTCGTTCGCGGCGATGTGATTGAAATGCACATCGATGGCTTGCCAAATTTGAGTGTGAAAATTGTTTAAGAGCACGATGCGGTTTCAACTTCAACAAAAAATATACGCGACGCTACTGGCAACGTTTGTTGGCATTTCATGCTTTGCACAATCCGCCACCTCTAGTAGTACAACCATCAAAATCATCGTGCCGTTTACGCCAGGCACTGGCATGGATACCATCGCACGCACCATTCAGCCTCGACTGGCCGAGCGAACCGGTCAAACGGTGTTGGTGCAAAACATGCCCGGAGCCAGCGGGAATATTGGCGCAGACTTTGTCGCGAAATCCGCCCCTGATGGCGCCACCTTGCTGATGGGTGCCAACACCATGCTGATCGCTTCGCAACTCTACAAAAACACGCCGTTCAATCCGGTTAAAGACTTCGCGCCAGTATCGATGTCAGCCTATGGCACTTTGATGTTGGTGGCACACCCCAAAACAGACATTAAGTCTGTCAAAGATTTGGTGCGCGTAGCCGCTGCTAAACCAGGATTTCTCACATTTGGCTCCCCTGGTGTAGGCACGCCACACCACATGGCGATGGAGTTGCTCAAACTAGAAACCAAAACCTTTATGTTGCACGTGCCCTATCGTGGCACGGCTGGCTACACACAAGATTTGTTAGCCGGCGAATTGATGGTGGGATTTTTGCCCGTGCATGTGGCGCAAGGTTTTGTGAAGTCCGGCAAGCTCAACGCATTGGCCGTGGGTAGTACCAAGCGCCATCCAGTTGCCGCTGACGTTCCTACATTTTTAGAACTTGGCTACAAAGACATTGACGTCGACCTTTGGTACGCCTTCTTTGTGCCTACGAAAACTCCAGCCGCAACCATCTCTAAATTGCATGCTGACTTGAGCGTCATCATTACCCAACCTGCTGTCAAAGAAATATTAGGCAAGGCTGGCTTAGACGCTAGCGCATCAACGCCAGAAGAACTTGCATCTATCGTGGCGAAAGACTACCCGCGATGGGGTCGGGTGATACAACTCAAAGGTATTACTGGCGAATGATGCGTCATGTGCGGCTCGTCAACATGGACGTAGCAGCACGCACAATGGCCGCAGCATCCACTTCGAAATAGTCACGCAATGCGGCACGCGTATCGCTACGCCCAAATCCATCTGTGCCCAATGTTTTGAAATGCCTACCTTCAGGAATAAAGGCTCTCACGCTCTCTGTCACTGCGCACACATAGTCTGAGGCAGCCAACACAGGACCTTTGCTTTTGGACAACAACCCAGTTAAATGCGCGATGGTCTTGTTAACTTGGTCGACGCAAGCGCGACCATCGCGCGCCAATTCACTCCAACTTGTGACGCTGATTACTTCAACGTCGATGCCCTGCGCCACTAAAAGCTTGGCAGCTTTGAGCACTTCTAAAAAAATAGCACCGGAGCCCATCAGAGTCACGTGTTGTTTTGAATCGCCATTTTCAGAAGTGAAATTAGCAAAGCGATACGCCCCTCGCAAAATACCATCGGCGTTTTCTAGAGAGATGTTTGCGTTCGCGTAGTTCTCGTTCATCAAGGTAATGTAATAAAAGACATCTATCTGTTGCTCCAACATCTCACGCATTCCTGCATCCAAAATAATGGCTAACTCGCCCGCAAAAGCGGGGTCATATGCTTTGCAATTCGGGATGGTTGCCGCCACCAAATGGCTGCTACCGTCTTGGTGCTGTAAGCCTTCACCACCCAAAGTAGTTCTGCCAGATGTTGCCCCGAGCAAAAAGCCTCTCGCCCTTTGATCAGCCGCCGCCCATATGGCATCACCCACCCGCTGAAAACCAAACATCGAGTAGTAAATATAAAAAGGCAACATAGCAAAACCGTGCACGCTGTAACTCGTTGCAGCAGCAGTCCAACTTGCAATCGCCCCCGCTTCGCTGATGCCCTCTTCCAAAATTTGTCCGTCCAGTGCTTCGCGGTAACTCAATACAGAACCGATATCTTCTGGCGCATAACGTTGTCCCATGCTGCTGTAAATGCCCACCTGTTTAAACAAGTTAGCCATTCCAAAAGTTCGCGCCTCGTCAGCCACGATAGGAACCAAGCGCTGTCCCAACACAGGGTCTTTCAGCAAATTACCCAACATGCGTACAAATGCCATGGTGGTACTCATCTCTTTACCGTCCGCAGAGATCGCAAACTGGGCATAGGTTTCTAACGCGGGAACAGGCAGAGAAGCGCAATGCGTTTCGCGTTTGGGCAAGCTGCCGCCCAAGGTTTGGCGGCGCTTCATCAAATACGCCATCTCCGCACTGTCAGGTGCAGGCTTATAAAACGCTAGGCCTTTTGCTTGTTCATCTGTGAGTGGTAAGTCGAAACGATTTCGGTATTCGATCAACTCTTGTTCATCAAATTTTTTCTGGCTATGCGTTGTCATCTTGCCTTGACCCGCACTGCCCATGCCAAAACCTTTTTTAGTATGCGCCAAGATAACAACTGGCTGTCCTTCATGTGCACGCGCAGCGGCATAGGCGGCGAAGATTTTCACCACATCGTGGCCACCGCGTTTTAAACGATCGATTTGCTCATCGGTCATGCCTTGGGCTAGTCGTTTCAAATCTTCGTTTTGCCCAAAGAAGTTGTCGCGGTTGTAGCGGCCGTTTTTAGCAGCAAATGTTTGCATTTGCCCATCTACTGTTTGGGCAAATGCCTTCAACAAAGCGCCAGTGGTGTCACGTGCAAACAAGCCATCCCAGTCACTGCCCCACACCAATTTGATAACCTTCCAGCCAGCGCCTGCAAATAATTTCTCAAGCTCATCAATGATGCGGCCATTGCCTCGCACTGGACCGTCCAAGCGTTGTAAATTGCAATTGACCACCCATACCAAGTTGTCTAGTCGTTCCCGCGCAGCCAAGGTCAAAGCACTCATGCTCTCGGGCTCGTCCATTTCACCATCACCAAACACACCCCAGACCTTCCGGCCTTCGCACTGCAACAAATTGCGATGCGTCAAGTAACGCATAAAGCGTGCGTGATAAATCGAACTGATAGGCCCCAGCCCCATAGACCCCGTTGGGAATTGCCAAAAATCTGGCATCAACCACGGATGCGGATAACTGGATAAACCACGCGCACCCACTTTTTGGGCATTGATTTCTTGGCGATAGTGCAACAAATCTTCTTCCGACAAACGCCCTTCTAAAAATGCTCTTGCATAAACGCCTGGTGCACTGTGCGGTTGAAAAAAGACCAAGTCGCCGCCCTGCTCTGGCGTGCGCGCTTGAAAGAAATGGTGGAAGCCTGTCTCAAACAAATCTGCCACGCTGGCATAGCTTGCAATGTGTCCACCTAACTCACCATAGGCTTGGTTAGCGCGCACCACCATGGCCAATGCATTCCAACGCATGATGGAGGTCAGGCGTTCTTCAATTTGAATATCTCCAGGGAACTCCGGTTGTTCATCGACAGAAATGGTGTTGGCATAGGGCGTATTGAGATCGGGCTGCCAACCAGTTCGGTGTTGCCGCGCCACAGCACTCAAGCTGTTGAGTATTTGGTTTACTCGGTCTGGCCCCTCATTGGCCAGCAGAGACAACAAGGCATCTCGCCATTCAACAGTTTCTTGGGGGTTGCTATCTTGAGCCCAGAGGGCGGGGTCGAATGGTGCGTTCATAGAGAGCACTTTAATTGCCAATTAGAAAAATGTGCTGTTAATTTAGTCTTTTAAAAATAGTATTTGAAGCATAATATGCCGTTTATATAAATTTAACAGCATATGAATTTAGATAAAACAGATTTACGCATAGTGGACCATTTGCAACGCGACGGCAGTTTGAGCAATGTCGAACTCGCGCGAAAGATCGGCCTCTCTCCCTCCCCCTGCCTTGCAAGGGTAAAAGCGCTGGAGGCCGCAGGAGTGATTGAAAAATACGTCGCACTCGCCAACGCAAGTGCCTTGGGCTTAGGACTCACCGTTTTTATTTCCATCAGTCTAAAAACGCAAAGCAAAGAAGCGTTAGCCGATTTCGAAGCCCATATCGCCCAACACGATGAAGTGATGGAGTGCTATTTGATGACAGGTGACAGCGACTACCTGCTGCGCGTGGCGGTGAAAGACATCCAAGCGCTAGAAAAATTCATATTGGAACAACTCTCCCCCATCCCTGGCGTTGAAAAAATCAGGTCCAGTTTTGCACTCAAGCAAGTGCGCTATAAAACAGCCTTACCCCTTTTGATGAATGGATAGTGGCACATATGCAAACCATGATGGGCATTGACTTGGGCGGCACCAAAATTGAAATTGCGTTGGTAGATGCCAGCCAAGGCGTTATCTACAAAGACAGAGTGCCCACACCCCAACACGCTTACAACGCGATACTGGATGCAATTTGTGCCTTGGTAGACAAAACCGTCAGTCAGCAAAAAATAGAACGCCCCACATCGATTGGAATAGGAATTCCAGGGTGCTTAGACCCAGCCACACAATTGGTTCGTGGATCCAACACCGTCGTCATGAACGGCAAACCATTGCAACACGATTTGCAGCAACGCCTTGGTTGTCAAATCCATTTACAAAACGATGCCAACTGTTTAGCGGTAAGCGAAGCCGTAGACGGCGCAGCTAAAGGATGCTCCATCGTATTTGCAGTCATTATTGGAACTGGCTGTGGTGGTGGCATTGCAATAGATGGCAAAGCATGGACAGGTAAAAACGCCATCGCAGGTGAATGGGGGCATAACCCACTGCCATGGCCTAGCGCAGAAGAAATTCAAGTCGCCCCCTGTTGGTGCGGACAAGTAGGTTGCCAAGAGACATGGATCAGCGGCACTGCATTTGCACTTGACCACGCACGCCATACGGGCGAAAAAATCAAAGCCGAGCAAATCATTGACATGATGCGTGCAGGCGACTTGGCCGCTCAACAAAGCTTTGACAGATATATCAACCGATTAGCCCGTGCACTCGCTAGCGTGATGAATGTGCTGGACCCTGATGCAATTGTTTTGGGTGGTGGCATGAGCAATGTCGATGAAATTTATCAAGCACTGCCCAATGCGCTCATTCGCTATACATTCACCAAACCCCTTGCAACACCTGTTTTAAAAGCGATGCACGGAGACTCGTCCGGAGTTCGTGGTGCTGCATGGTTAACCCAGTAGATTTTTCAAATGCCTTCTAATATAAAGCCCGTCACACTTCTTGATTCCATTGCCCTCATCGATGCATCGCATGCAGACACCATCGTTGTCACAGGCTCGCATGGAGGGCGTTCCGCCGCTGGATTTGTAGTCGATGTCAGCAAAAAACCATGGATCGTCTTTTTTAACGACGCTGGCGGCGGAAAAGATAAAGCAGGAATAGTGGGGCTTGCCATGTTGCAAGCTATCGGAGTGCCAGCGGCTTGTTACTCACATATGTCCGCACGTATAGGGGATGCACAAGATGGCTTAGACCATGGCATCTTGACAGATTTGAATGCACTGGCAGAGCGTATGGGTCTAAAAACGGGAATGCTAGTTATCGATGCAACAAGCATGTTGCTTTTGCGTAATTGAAAAAAGTTTGCTGTTAGGCCCGCGAAGACTGAATTGTGTTGCGCACGACTGGATAAATCTGTCTGTCCCAACGCTTGCCATTAAACACCCCGTAATGCCCCACACCTGCTTGCAAGTGATGGGTTTTCTTAAAGCCAGGCAAAAGTGCACAAAGGTCTTGTGCAGCAAGTGTTTGGCCGATACCGCAAATGTCATCGCGCTCGCCCTCTACGGTTAGCAAGAAGGTTTTACGGATAGCACGTAGATCCACTTTTCGGCCACGGTAGGTCAACTCACCTTTGGGCAGCAGGTGTTGCTGAAATACGTTTTTTATAGTCTCTAAATAAAAAGGGCCGGACAGGTCCATGATGGCGAAATACTCTTTGTAGAACTCTTTGATCGCATCGGCTTTTTCATCTTCACCATTGACGCGGTGCTCATAAAGCGTAGCGAATGACTGGCGATGACGATCGAGGTTCATATTCAAAAAAGCCATCAACTGCATGAATCCTGGGTAGACACGCCGTCCTACACCTTTGAAGTGCATAGGCACCATACCAATCAAATTCGCCTCAAACCATTCATAGGGCTTGCTCACTGCCAATTCATTGACTTGGGTGGGATTGATACGCGTATCAATAGGGCCCGCCATCAAGGTAAGGCTGGCAGGCACGCAATCTTGTCTGTCCTCAGACATCACAGCCGTAGCCGCCAAACAAGCAACTGTGGGCTGGCATACGCCCATCAAATGCGTACTGGGCCCTAAGTGCTGCATGAACCAAATGATGTGCTCTGTATATTCATCTAACCCAAACTCTCCTTCGCTCATCGGTATGTCGCGAATATTGAGCCAATCCGTCAAATACACATCATGGTCACGTACCATGGTTTGTACTGTTCCGCGCAGCAAAGTCGCAAAGTGGCCAGACATAGGTGCCACCAAAAGCACCTTAGGAAGATGAACAGCATCTTCACGCTTGAACCGTACCAATTGACAAAACGGTGTGGCATACACATGGGACTCTTCGATGGCGATAAGCCCACCCTCTTTGCTTTGAATGGGTGCAATCGCAAAGTCTGGGCGCGTATGGGTTAGTCCCATCAGACTAATTTGTTCGTAATACGCTGCCATACGCTGCAACGGGGTGAAGCCCTGTTTTTCAAACCAAACTTTGGTGATAACTTGCGCATGTTCGGCGAACTGGCGAACGGGGTCTGATAAGTCCGACATCATTTGGTATTTCTGGTAAATCATCAACGCCTCTTGTTGCATGTAGGAAGTCTTTACTACTTTTCATCGTGCAAGAGCCGTGCCAAAGATGGCATATTTGTTGCAAGGTTTTCTATGTCATCCACTTTTCGTTAGTCCGACATGGCGACCACCACGCTCACACTTAGCAGCAAGAACTACTCTTCGTGGTCTCTGCGCGGATGGCTGATGGTCAAGCTCTCAGGCATTGCCTTCAAGGAGGTCATGCTGGGTGCAGACAACGTGGATGCCCGCGCAGAGTTGCTTTTACTCTCACCATCTATGTTGGTTCCATGCCTATCCCACGGAAAAGTCAAGGTCTGGGACACGCTCGCAATCGGCGAGTATCTCAACGAGATCGCACCAAAAGCACAACTGCTTCCAACCAATGTGGTGCACCGTGCACACTGTCGAGCCATCTGCGGTGAGATGCATTCTGGTTTCGCCGCCATGCGCGCCTCCCTTCCGATGAACATCAAGGCACGCATTAAATCCTTCAAAGTGTGGTCCAAGGCACAGCTCGATATAGACCGCGTGATCGCGATCTGGCAGGAGTGTCTTGCTACGTACAAAGGTCCCTATTTATTTGGCAAAAAACCCAGCCTTGCAGATGTGATGTTCGCTCCTGTCGTGCTGCGTTTTACGACCTATGGAATTGCGCTCGACAAACCTTGTCAGTCGTATTGCAAGCACGTCTTGGCTATGCCGGAGATGAAGCAATGGATTGCCGACGCAATGGCAGAGCCCGACGACATTGAAGAACTTGAAGTGGAGTTTTAATATGAGCACAGTAACCGAAGTTCCCAGTACAACCGATTTCGTTCACACCAAAGTGGCAGATACCCAGTTTCTGCCAGGTGGTTTACGCGACTTCTTTTTATATAAAGACTTAGGCGTTGCCAAAGCCACGCATGGCAAGGTGATCGCGCATATCGCCAAAGCCAATATGCCACCTGAAAACGGAACGGGCTGGCATTACCACGTAGCCGAATTTCAGATCGTCTACATGCTCAAAGGTTGGGCGCGATTCATGTACGAAGATAAGCCCACGCTTGTATCAGCGGGCGACTGTGTACACCAACGACCAGGCATCGTGCATTACTTATACGACTATTCTGCCGATATGGAATATCTGGAAATCGTCGGGCCTGCAGATTTCGGTTCTATCTCGGTAGAAGGCCCTGATTGCGAAATCCCAGCGGTCACTCCGTGGCAATAATTTAACTGGCAACAAGAAAGTCAGCGCTGATCGACTCACCGATCACGTTGACTCGGTCAAGATACTGGGTCAAGAATGCATGCAAACCGGTATCCATAATTTCGTCGATTCGACCGAATTTGAGTTCAGATAACAACTTGCCGGCTTTATGCAAGGTATCGCTTCTCAGGTTATCACTCACCATAGACAGGTTGCTAACGACCTCCTCCAAGCAAGCGTGCAGGGAACGTGGCATGTCTGAGCGCAGTATCAACAACTCAGCCACACGGTCTGGTCGAATCACATCGCGATACACCTTGCGGTAAATTTCAAACGCACTGACGCTACGCAAAATAGCGCTCCAGTGGTAGAAGTCGTATTCTTGGTCTTTGTCGTTGGCCTCACCAAAAAAATCGCTCTCGATCGCGTGGTATTTCACATCTACCAACCGTGCCGTGTTGTCTCCGCGCTCTAGGTAAGTCCCTAAGCGCATAAAGCTTCTGGCTTCGTCTTTGAGCATGGTGCCAATGGTGACGCCTCGCGACAAATGCGAGCGAAACTTCACCCATTCAAACAACTTAGCGGGGTCATCTAAAAAATCGTGCGTATGTATTTCTCTTTGCGCTTCTAACCAGGTTTGGTTTTGTGTTTCCCACAACTCCGTTGTGAGCGCCCCTCTTACCGCTCGCGCGTTTTCACGTACAGCGCGCAGACACGAAATGATGGATGAAGGATTATTTTCATCGCTCACCATAAACCGCATCACGTTTGCAGCAGTTACTTCGTCGTATTTCGATTTATAAATAGGTAATAGCTCGCTGATCGAGAGCAAGCCTTGCCAGCCCATTTGCGCAACAGCAGCAGATTGCGGCAACAAAGACATTTGGTAACTCACATCCAGCATTCGCGCGGTGTTTTCTGCCCGCTCGGTATAGCGGGACATCCAAAATAAATGGTCTGCAGTTCTACTCAGCATGTTTAACTCCTGTCCGACTCCAATACCCAAGTGTCTTTGGTACCCCCGCCTTGGCTGCTGTTGACTACCAAAGAGCCTTCTTTCAAGGCTACGCGGGTCAATCCACCCGGAACCATTTGTACTGTTTTGCCAGACAACACAAACGGCCTTAAATCGATGTGCCTAGGAGCAATCCCGCTATCCACGTAGGTGGGGCAAGTCGACAAACTCAATGTCGGTTGCGCAATGTAATTACTGGGGTTAGCCAATAATTCTTCACGAAAAGCAGCAATCTCTGCTTGGGTGGAAGCAGGGCCCACCAACATGCCATAACCACCGGCCCCGTGCACTTGCTTCACAACTAAATCTTTCAGGTTTGCCAAGGTATATTGCAAATCGTCTGCATTGCGGCATGTGTAGGTAGGGACGTTATTCAATATGGGTTTCTCCCCCAAATAAAACTCGATCATCTTCGGAACAAAGGGGTAGATTGATTTGTCATCA
>CANBZB010000034.1 GCA_947373745.1 Burkholderiales bacterium
ATCTTGCCCGAGCCCCAAGTCTTGCTCACTGAGGCCAGCAAACTCCCTGGCTTGGATGGTGCCAAGATGAGCAAAAGTTACAACAATTCCATTGCCATACGAGAAGACCGCGCCACGTTAGAACACAAAGTTAAGCGCATGCCCACCGACCCAGCCCGCGCCAAACGCACAGATGCAGGCAATCCTGAAAACTGTCCCGTTTGGCAGTTTCACAAGGTCTACAGCACACCAGACACCAAAACGTGGGTCACACAAGGCTGCAAAACTGCAGGAATTGGCTGTTTGGAGTGCAAGCAGCCCATCATCGATGCCATCCTGCGTGAGCAGCAACCCATGTTTGAGCGTGCTGAGAAATACCTAAGCCAGCCCAAGCTAGTTCGTGATATTGTCGACGCAGGTACTGAAAAAGCACGCATAACCGCCCGAGCCACCATGCACGATGTTCGGGCAGCAATGGGGCTAAACTACTGACATACACGAGCAGGAGTAATAAAAATGAGTATGTATATCATCGATGACCACCCCTTAGTCCGTTCCGCCATCGCTATGCTGTTGCGTCGCATGCGTTCATCGACCAAGGTCATCGAATTAGAAAAATTTAGTGAATTGCAAGCCGCCATCATCAAAAACGGTGAACCCACTTTGTTTGTGCTCGACTTGCTCTTACCCGGTGTCAAAGGCACCAGCGCAGTCACCGAAGTCAAAAAAATGTATCCCGAAGTGCCTTTGGCAGTTCTATCTTCTATGCCTGCTGGCGAAGCAGAAGAAACCTGTATCGAAGCTGGCGCCGACATCTATATCGAGAAATCAACGCCTAGTAACGAAATTGGAGAGGCTCTCAAAGGCCTGTTTGCGGCTGAGGCCGGCGACGAAGAAACCATTCCGTTGGGAGACACCAAGTTGTCTAAGCGTCAAAAGCAACTCATCATCATGCTAGACCGCGGCTTAGGTAACCGCGAAATCGCGGAAGAGCTGGATATCAGTGAACATACCGTGAAAGTCCACCTCTGGCGCCTGTTCCGTCGTCTTGGTGTGAAAAGCCGCACTCAGACCTTGCACTTTGCACGAACACATGGTTTGCTGTAACTAGCCTGAGCAATATCGATTCCCCAAAGCTTTAGTCATCAGGCTTTAGCTTCGACAAAAAGGTCCTATTTGATAGGGCCTTTTTTATTGCAATGGCTCGCGCACCATCAGGTTGAGGCCACTGCTACCTAGCTTTACAGGCGTCAGGCTCACCCCCAAATCACCCGGTTGCGCCATGGCTTGGCCACTCTTAGAGATTCGTACTTTCACCGTCACCTCAGTCATGCTCGATAGCTTGACCGCTGGATTCATCGATGTGCTGTCGTCTAAAACAAAGTCAAAGGGCAATTTGTCAGCTGTGGTTCTAACAATCGCGAGCGGCATGCGGGAACCAGATACGGGCGTCGCAAAAACAAACACGGTGTCAGTTGGAGCGACTTTGTTCGCTAGCTCTTTTATGACACTCACTCTGCCCGTAATTCGCGCAGTGCTTGCTTGGCTATTGGAAGCCCCTATTTGGTTGGCGTTCACCGCAGCGCTATTGCTAGCCGAGGGCTGACTTGTCGCATTAGCCAGCGCATTGCTTCTTGGAGGAGCTGCGGGCAAACCCATTTTTTCACGCGCTTGTGCAATCGCTCGGTCTAATTCAGGCGCATCGGGAGAATCTGGCTCGACCACTTCTCTGGCGCGCTCCCAAAAACGTAATGCCGAACGGTAGTTAAGTTCTGTGTAGGACGCACTGCCCGCCAAAAGCAAAGCGTTCAGGTGCTGCGGGTCTGCTGTCAAAACCCGTTGGATGATCGCCCAAGGTTGTCCTGCAAAGTTACCTTGGTTTTTTTGCGCCAACACCTCAGCATGCTCGATCGCCAAGTTGTCGTCTTTGCTGAGCGCCAGTGCTTTTCTAAAAGCCTCATCCGCTTCGTCAAAATGTTCGCGCGCACGTTGCACACGTGCCAGCATGACCCATCCATCGACTTGATTAGGCTCATCTTGTAAGCGACGCATCAAAGCGGTAGCCATTTCGGTCATTTTTTCAGGCGAAATGCCGGAGCCATGCTCAGCTTCAGCCTGCAAGGCTGCGGGATTTAATGCCAAGGGTTGGCCCATCACGGCGTACATCAGCATCGAAGCAACGGGTACCAAAAACACAAAACTCATCACCCAAACCCATGGCGCGCGCCAAGCTTGGGTCTTGGTTTTTGCAACCTGTGCAGTCCCAGGCACCTCTACAAGCAATGCCGCTTGCGAACTGTCCGCAGTGTGTTTGCCACTTGTAGCGCTGTCGCCTACGTCCTCCAGTAATCGTCTGGCCAGTTCTTCTCTGGCGATCCGCAACTCTTCGCTGCTTAAATTACCCAGTACATATTCTTTTTCTAAATCACGTAAGTGGTCTTTGTAAACCGCTGCGTTGGCTTGCACAGGATCATCTGCGCGATCTTGAATTTTTTGTGCATCTTCTGCGCCAAGTTGCGAGCCACGCCACAAGCTCACACTGATGACAGCTAACACCACAGCCACCATCACCAGAGCACACAAAAGAAAGCTTAAAGCTGGATTCACATCAATCTTTCAACAACTGCTCGACCCGCGCGCGCTCGGCATCACTCAAACCTTGGGGTTGCACAACCGAGCGGCGCTGACGCAAATACGCCAACAAAAAGACGCCCGCGATCAACAGCACGACAAAAGGACCAAACCAAAGCACCCACGTCAAGGGCTTCACTTCGGGACGATAGAGTACAAAATCACCATAGCGCGACACTAAAAAATCTTTGATTTCTTGGTCAGATTTATTGGCACGGATCAAGTCACGCACTTCGCGACGTAAATCGTCGGCCAATTCTGCGCGGGATGAAGACAGCGATTCGTTTTGGCAGACCAAGCAACGCAACTCTTGTGAAATATGCACCAAACGCGATTCGACCACAGGGTCTTCTGCCAGCGGCACTGCTTCGCGTGCGTTAGCGAGGCTTAGACAAAGGCTGATCCAAAAAATACAGAGGTACTTCATGATTTACCCAAACTTTGCATCAGGGGCAAAATTTTCTCAGCCAAAAGTTGCGGGGTGACTGCGCCTACATGTTTGAAGCGAATCACACCTTGTTGATCGATCACATAGGTTTCCGGCACACCGTAGACGCCATATTGAATACCCACGCGGCCATCTAAATCCATCACCGATGTGGTGTAAGGATTGCCATGGCGCTGCAACCACACCGCACTTCGCTCACGCGCGACTTGCAATTTGATAGCGTCGCTTTGTTTCGAGGCCGGGTCTTGCGGTTGAATTTCTTTGTAGCTCAGGCCAACAATGGGGATTTGGTTTTTTTCAGCAAATGCCACGAGTACCGGATGCTCTTCACGGCAAGCGACGCACCAAGTCGCCCACACATTGAACATCCACACTTTGCCCAACATCTGCTCAGGAGAAAAGGTTTTATCGCTCTCTAAAGTGACCAAAGAAAAAGCAGGTGCAGGTTTGCCAATCAGGGGCGAAGGTATTTCGCGCGGGTCGCGGTTTAAGCCAATCGCCAGAAAGATCACCAGGCAAAAGAAAAGCACCAACGGAATAAACACCTTTTTCATGCGCGGTACCTTCTGTCTAGAGCAGCCAACAGACCGCCAAGCACCATCAGCAACACCCCGCCCCATAACCAAGGGACAAAAGGTTTGTAATAGACCCGCATACTCCACTCGGTCCGGGCATCGTCTAAAGGTTCACCGAGCGAGACATACAAGTCACGCATAAACCCAGAGTCAATGCCTGCCTCCGTCATAGGCATGGCAGATGAAAAATAACGACGTTTTTCTGGTTGCAAAATGTCGATTACTTCATCCCCTCGCTTGACCTCTACATCAGCGCGCACAGCTTTGTAATTCGGCCCTGTCACTTCGCCGAGCGACTTCAATTGAAAACTATAAGGTGCAATGGTGACCACGTCGTTCACATGCATGCGCACATCACGCTCTACTTCATAGGAGTTCACACCCGTGACGCCCACCACCAACACCGCCATACCAAAATGCGCAATGTGTTGACCCCAGAAAGACAGGCCTATGCGTCCTGGTTTGCGCAAACGCGTGAGCACTTGTTGCAAAGTTCCCAAACCCACCCAAGCGCCCAAAAAGATACCCAACATCGCACCCAAAGACCAACCGCCTAATAAAAATGGCAAGCCAACCGCTAGCAATACTGCCGCAATACCTGAAAAGCGCAAGGTATATGCAATCTCAGACACTTTGGCTTCACGCCATCTTGCAATCGAGCCAGGCACCATCAAAAACACGGTGGGTACTAACAAGGGCGCAAACACCGCGTTGAAATAAGGGGGTCCGACGGACAACTTGCCCATATTCAAGGCGTCAATGATCAAGGGATAAATCGTTCCGAGCAACACGGCACCCGTTGCGACCACCAGCAACACGCTATTGGCCAGCAAAAAGGATTCACGCGAGACCAACTCCATGCGGCCACCTAATGTCACACGCGGTGCGCGCCATGCAAACAAGGTCAGCGATGCACCGACCACCACAGCCAAAAAAATCAGCACGAACACCCCACGTTTAGGGTCGGATGCAAACGCATGCACCGATGTCAAGACGCCAGAGCGCACCAAGAATGTTCCAAGCAGTGACAAAGAAAAAGCGGCAATCGCCAACAAGACGGTCCATGCTTTGAAACTGCCGCGTTTCTCGGTCACCATCAAAGAATGGATCAATGCTGTTGCGACCAACCATGGCATCAGCGAGGCGTTTTCAACCGGATCCCAAAACCACCAACCACCCCAACCTAATTCGTAATAGGCCCACCAAGAACCTAGGCCAATGCCAAAGGTGAGAAATGTCCATGCAATCACTGTCCAAGGACGTGACCAACGCGCCCATGCCGCATCTAAGCGACCACTGAGCAATGCCGCCACAGCAAATGCAAAAGCCACTGACATGCCCACATAGCCCATATAGAGCATGGGTGGGTGAATCACAAGACCAGGGTCTTGCAAAAGAGGGTTTAAATCACGGCCGTCTAATGCGGCAGGCAACAGGCGCTCGAACGGGTTCGATGTCGTGAGAATGAACAGTAAAAATCCAACCGAAATCAATCCCAACACACCCAATACCCGCGCCACCATGTCTAGCGGCAAACTTTTAGAAAACAAGGCGACTGCCATGGACCACACCGCTAACAACAACACCCAAAGTAAGAGTGAGCCTTCATGTCCACCCCATACGGCAGCAAATTGGTAGGGCTTAGGTAATAAGGAATTGGAATGTTGGGTGACATAAGTCACCGAAAAATCATTGGTTAAAAAAGCAGTAGCCAGCGCGGCAAAAGCGCAAGCCACCAGCGCACACTGCAATATCGCCATAGGCCTTGCCAAAGATTGCAAAGTGATTTGGAGCGCCTTAGAAGGCAGATAAGTCCCTGTCAAAGGAAGCACGCCTTGAATCAGCGCAACGATAGTCGCCAAGATGAGCGCGAAATGACCGAGTTCAGGAATCATGGAGTGCCTAAGGCTTTGTGTTTATGGTTTTAAAGATTGCGCGGCTTTGGCAGCTGCTGCTTGGTCCATCGCATGCTTGGCTTCTGGTGGCATGTAATTTTCGTCATGCTTGGCCAGTACTTCACTGGCAACAAATACGCCATCTTCGCCCAGCTTGCCTTGTGCAACCACGCCTTTGCCTTCTTTGAACAAGTCTGGCAATAAACCCACGTAGGTGACTGGCATTTCTTGCAAGGTGTCTGTAATAACAAAGCGCACAGAATTGCCATCACGCACCAAACTGTTTTCTTTCACCATACCACCCGCGCGGAACGTACGGCCTTTGGGTGCCTCCCCTTTACTCACTTGCGTGGGCGTGAAGAAAAACACCAAGTTACTTTGAAATGCGTTCAATACAAATGCAGCAGCCATACATAAAACCACTACACCGATTGCTATCCACATAAATCGACGCGTTCTTGCTTTCATAGATGGCCTTCGTGCTCTGCGCGCAATTGGGCCAAGAGTTGCTGCTGTGCCAAACGTGCCTGCCACACCTCAATGGCCATACAAGCTGCAGTCACACCCATGCTGCCCCACACATAGAGTCCATAGCCACCCATCGCCCAGAACTGACTCCAATTTTCCCAAATCATGTAGCCTCCTGAACTACCGCTTGCACCCATACAGCATGCGATTCGCGTTGCAAGATGGTGGTGCGTACTCGGTACAAAACCAAAGCGATGGTGTAGAGCCAAAAGCACAAGGCCATCAACAACATGCCCCACAACATCACTTGCGCCATGCTGGGCGACTTCGTCAAAGAAACGGATGCGCCTTGGTGCAAGGTATTCCACCACTTCACTGAGAAATAAATGATGGGCACATTGATGGCGCCAACAATCGCAATCAAAGCGCCTGCACGATCGCCTCTTCGCTGATCATCAATAGCCGACGTCAAAGCGATATAGCCCAAGTAAAGAAAAAACAAAATCAATTCGGACGTCAAACGCGCATCCCACACCCACCAAGCGCCCCACATGGGCTTGCCCCAAAGGGCCCCAGTCCACAAAGATAAGAATGCAAACATGGCGCCGGTTGGGGCTAGCGCGCGCGTCATCATGCCGGACAGACGGGTATTGAATGTCAGACCCAACACACTCCAAAACGCCATAGCCATATAGATCACCATGGACATCCATGACGCTGGAACGTGTACAAAAATAATGCGGTAACCCTCGCCCTGTTGCGCATCTGCAGGTGCGACCATAAAGCCCAACCAAAGACCCCACACGCCAAGCACAGTTGCCAACGCTGCAAACCATGGCCACAAACGCCCCGCCAAACCGTAAAAGGCTTGCGGTCCAGCGTAGTGAAACCAAAAATTCGCGCGAAATATATTCATAAATCTATCATTCCAGCGCAATGCGCAATGCAAACGCAGATGCCAAAGGTCCGAAGAAAAAAGCAGGCAAAAGCATCGCCATCAAAATAGATAGATGCGCTTGCACACCCAAACCACTGACCTGTGCCTCAACCGCTCCAGCACCAAACACCAACACGGGTACAAACAAGGGCAACACCAACAAAGAAAGCAGCACTCCACCGCCGCGCACACCCAAAGTCAAAGCAGCACCAACGCCACCAACCAAAGACAAAATCGGAGTGCCCAGCAAAAGGGCCAAAGTGAGGGTGACTAAGGCGTCGCCTGATAAGTCAAACTGCAGTCCTAAAACAGGGGCCAATAATACCAACGGCAAGCCTGAGACCAACCAATGCGCCAGCATTTTTGCCCCAATCAATAGGGGCATTGCAATCGGCGACACAGCCATTTGCTCTAAAGTGCCGTCACGGAAATCTGCTTCGAATAAACGCTGCAAAGCAAGCATAGAAGAAAGCAAAGCGCCTACCCATAAAACACCAGGGGCGATATTGCGCAATACATTCAACTCAGGGCCGATTCCTAGAGGAAACAAGGCGGCTACCACCACAAAGAAAAATACTGCGCTCAATCCTTCGCTTTTGCGACGCCACGCTAGCAACAAGTCGCGTCGCAACACAGCACAAAATGCTTGCCAGATCATGCGCCCACCAATCGAAGAGGCCGAATATCAACAGCATGTCCATTAGGCTGCGACAACGCCACTGCTTGGTGGCTGGTGTAGAGCAACATGCCCCCGTGTTGCACATGGTTGGCTAGCAATACGCGTAAATTGTCTAAAGACTGCCCATCCAAGGCTACGAATGGCTCATCTAACACCCACAATTTAGCGTCAGTGACAGCTAAACGCGCTAACGCTGTTCGTCGCTTTTGTCCTTGTGACAAAACGCGTAAGGGCAAATGTGCACGGGTGTGCAGTCCCATGTTTCGTAAAGCGTCCATCGCTTTGTCATAGGACAAGCTTCGTCCAGCCACTTGTGCGTCAAATAATAAATTCTCAAGCGCCGTTAATTCATCTTTTAATGACAGGTTATGACCCATGTAGCAAAGCGCTGAGCGAAAGGCCTCCACGACTTCTGGATGTTGCTGATTTAACAAACTTCCATTCCACAAGACTTCGCCTGCATCAGCAGGCGACAAACCGCAAATGATGCGCAACAGCGATGTTTTTCCTACGCCGTTGTCGCCTTCCACATGCAATGCTTGGCCAGCTTGCAATGAAAAACTGACAGGCGCGAACAAGGGCTTGTGACCCCGGACGCAAGAAATGTTAGAAACACTGAGCATAATTTTTAAAAAAAACTGCCAGCATAGGTAATGACTTTCCCACCCGTGCTCATTTTGAAACGCGCGATACCTGCACTGCGAATGGTGTTGACCCCGCCGAGGTCCAACACACGCACACCACGCGCTTGTAATTCTTGAATGCCATGCCACAAAATGAGGTTGTGCGCATGTTGGTCACGGCCAACATCACTGGTCCAACCGACTTGGTACGTTGCCGCCTCGCCATGGATCAGAAACAACATGCCTGCTACTCTGTCGCGGCCCATGTCAGCGCGTATCGTCAATACGTTTTTGCTGGGTTGCTGACGTGACTGTGCGTACAAGTCAAAAAACTGCAAGGGCAAACCCAATAAACCGCGTTGTTCGCGTTGCTGCATATCAGCGTCTAGCAACCAACGGTATTGGCCCGGGTTGGTTCCCACACGGTGAACCGTGAGTCCAGAGTTTTCTGCGCCACCCAACCGATGCCGCCAACGCTTGTCCAAGCCAGCGCGCAGTTCTGGCAGCGTCTGAGAGATATCCAACATGACCGTGCTTTGACCCGTCATCACTCTGCGCCATGGCGAGAGTCCGAGACCAGCACCGCTTTCTTCAGCAGGTGTAAAGAGCACTACGCGTAATGTATTCAAAGGAATAGATTTTTTCAGAGCCCTATACGTTTGCTCTTTTTCATTGGCTGTCAAAGACACAAGCCACACGGGGCCCAATGAGCACAATGCCATGCTCGCGATTTGTCCAGCGAAGTAACGCACGATAAATTGCGCTAACGCAACAGGCTCACCATCGCGCGTCACCCATCCACGTAGCACGTGCACGCCCAAGGTTTTCATGCAAGCACCATAGGCCCAGTCTTGCTGCAAGGCCGCCCCCGCACGCGCATGGTGCACGTCCCAAGTAGCAGCGTCTATTGCATCCCATGTGACTTTCATGCGCCTAAAATCTCCGAATGCTTAAAGCCTATCGCCTGCGCAAACAAAACGAAACCGTGATGGGATACCGTCTGGAAGAACCCCACTTGACTTTGTGGGTGGTGTGGTGGGTGTTTGTTTATTTGGGTTTGCCATTGTTGTTGATAGGCAGTGCCATTGATCTGCTGATCCAGTACTTCACTGGATCGTGTACAGGTTTTTGGTGTTGGCTGACCTAATTTAAAAAACACGCGCTGGTTCACTCACTGTTAGGGCCGAATACAAGGTCCCGACAAGAGAACTCGGACAGTTTTACCGCGGTATTGCATATCGTTAAAGGCGGTCATCATGACCGTTTCCCGCTCAATTCGAATTTCTGACTCAAACCCTGTTGTCTTGTTTTTGCGGTTCACTCCCATGAGTTTTTGAGAGGTGAGGTTTTTGCCAGCAAATTCTTCGGTCGTCAAACTGCTGGCCTGAACGGTATAAAGATTAGAGCCGACCACCTTCATGAAAAGGTTTTGACCCATGGTTTGGATTTCTACCACCACCTTTTCGGGTTTGAGTTTTCGGTCTTCTAGTGCGGGGATAACGCCATCTAACTCGCAATCCATTTTGAAGGTTTGGGCCCAAACGGATTGGCTTAGAAAAACGCCGAATAAAACAACTGCAGTGGTTCGCGCGTAGAGGTTCATACAAATGCTCCTGCGACATTATCGCGACTAATCACCCAGGCAGAGCCACTAAGTCCAAACTTTTAGCCCCAGATGCTTTGAAATACCCCTTCCAAAAACGAAAGAGCTTGTCAACTTGCAGGCTAGGACTATTTTGCAGATAGTGGACTTGCACATCCACGTCTTGAAAGTTGATTTTGGTCTTTTGGGCATAGGTTGTAAGCGTGAATTCCTCAAAAGTTGGTAAGGCTCGGTACATATTGAGTTGCTTGCTGTTTTGTAGCAAGTCGGACAAAACAATCAAAGACTTCGGGCCATCTACATGGTGTTTTTGAATGGAATTCAAACTCACCATTTGCAACATTTCCAAGATCGGAGATTCTTGCGCGGGAGCAATGCTTAAGAGTTGCGTACTCTGCTCAAATATGGGATTCAAAAACCGGTCTTTGTATTGGCGATTGAGTTGCTTGATGTTTTCAGTCAGCTCATTGCGTCCTTTGCCGTCTCCTGGATTACACAACTCCACCAAGGGCTTGGTTTGCGCCACAAAGTCATCTCCCAATACAAAGATCGACAACAAATAGCCGGGGGGTGTTTTGTTCGACACCAAATCAGTGACCAAAAGATCGAACGCTGCTTTCTGCGCCAAGTTCAAAGGATCGGTTTTATCGACAAGCAGGATGTTGTGTCCCAAAGGGCCATCCATGGGGCACAAAGTTTTAGGATCTGTGGTGTTGCGTTTTTGGCTCCACCACCATGCTGTGGCACCCATCACGGAGAGCACCAGCAATAAAGCCAAAGTACCCCAAAGAATATTGCTGCGTTGGCGGCTACGTGCAACTTTACTTTTGCGTGCCATCAATCAGCATCCTTTTTATGCAAGGCTGGGGTGCGCTTTATGAAGTTGAGTTGCTGCACATGCCTGTCAAACAGGTTATAAATTTTTTCTCGTCGGACCGGCAAGCTGTCTTCTAGTAATTTGATGCGCTCTTGCAAATGTGTATGCATTTGCTCGTATTCAGCCATATCCGGTTTTTCTATCGAGATCGCTCTGAGCGCGGGCAATGTATCGAAATAAGCAGGACGAAGCGCATCTTTTCGGTACCTGCTATTTTCCGCTCTAAATATACGCAAAGTCGCATACAGCGCAACTTCTGATTCGTTAAGTTTTTGCATCCAAGATTGGAATATCGCCTTCTTATCTTCCATTTGCTGCCTAAACCGAAATGCAAATTGTTTGGCTCGCAGAATTTCATCATCTAAGGCATCGATATTTTCTTGCTTCACCTCTTCTAGTGATGCGCGCACATCTTCGAACTCTTCTTCGAATTCGTCTGTCGCTTGTTTTTCTCTGCGCGTCACAGCGCCATAGCCTGGATACAAATCATCTACAAATAAACCGTCTATCAAAGAAGCCAAACCAAAACCGATAGTGACCAAAAACAATACCCATGCGACTAAATCGTTGAGCCCCAGAGGATTGCTGACTAGCGCAAGCCATGCGTCTTGGGTGGGATTGGCACTCTCCACCAAAATCGCCGCACGCAAATGGCCTATGGCCAAGGCCATACAGCCAATAAATCCTAGGGCTGTGCCCAGTGCCAAAAGACCTAGAGTTTTGATGACAGGTTGGATATGAAACACCCACCGCACCGCTGTCTTACCCAACACAAAAGCGGTCAACACGTTCACACTTGCCAGCGTCACGGCATATAAAAATCCACCCAATAAACCTGTACTCAGCCCTTCAGCAAAAAAGGCAGCATTAAAAACACCTTCAAACGTCACCAATAGCACCAGCAAGGCATACCGAAAGAAAAGGCCTGTTCCATCAGGATAAATAGCGTCTCTTTCTAATCGGTGCTGGTCGCGAAATCTTTCAAGTTCCTTCAAGCGACGATTGGCGATTGCACCTAGTTTCTCTAACCACGCATTTTGCTCATTAAAAATAATCAGTGCTTTGCGTTCAAAGTCTGCCGACAAGATATCTGGTTTTAAATCGAACGCGTGCACTTGAGAGTCATGAATCACACGTTCCATGCGATCTAGGTCTGCGAGCGTTTGTATTTGAATTTGTTCTCTGACGCCTTCGATATAGCGCACAACTTCTTGCTCGGTCGCTGTGATGGCCTTGCTATGAAAAGAAGGTAATCCAAGCTCCCCCAGTTTTCTGGCCTCTTCTAATAATTTAAACCTTTTGGTGATGGCGGTGACTTCAAGCGTGGCATCCGACTTTTTAGTGGAAAACCAGTCTGAAAGCTGCTTGAATTTATTGATTAAATTAGCCAAAAATGTCATGCGCCACATTGAAAGAAGTAATACTGTTAGTCTATACAAACTCGCAAGGCCCAGCCTCTTCATTTTGACTGCCGTCAAAATGTCTTGTCTAACCCTTAAATGCTGTCATTTTTTGTCGATACTTGACCCATGCAAGACCATTACAGAACTTTAGGATTACTTTCGGATGCCGATGATGTGGTGATCAAAGCTGCTTTTAAAGCTTTAGCCCAGAAACACCACCCCGATAAATACAAAGGGGATGTTAGCCACACCCAAAAAGTCATGGCGGATATCAACACTGCTTATGCCGCACTCAAGACAAAAGCGCGGCGACAAGCTTATGACGAAAAACTATCTGCCTATTTAGCCAAACAGGTAAAGCAAACTGCTCCCCCCACCAAACACGATATCCAAAAGGAACTTATTCACAAAATCAAGAAAAATGTCATTGATGAAATGGGAGTGATCACCCTTTTTGAAGAACTATTCAATTGCGTAGTCAAAGTCCAAACAGGGTGGATGAATTCCTACAGCACAGTGATAGAAAAAAAGACAGTCACTTTAGATTTTGTCGGGATGAAGACAAAAATTATTGACCATTTAGAAACTTAACGTATGTCAACCACCTATCCCTTTGAACATATTCGGGCCCAACCACAAGAATTTGCGCTGTTCAAAAAGGCGCTTCCAAGTATTACTGTGGCCATGCCTGAGTTTTTCCGAACCATGGAGATTGCCAATAAAAGCATCCAACAAAAAAATATGTTCGGCAACCCACTGGGGATTCGTCAAGACCTTGGCTTTGAAAATGCTTTAAAAGTACTGCTGATTGCTTGCTTTAACGACGGTTTGTTGACAGATCGGGATACTGCAATAAAAGCTATTGAAGTCTTTCGATTACTCACGCTCAAATGGTATGCATTCGGTAATAAATTAGACAGCTGTCTTTATTTTGGATACTTTGCCTATTCTTGCCACGCGCACGCTGCGGCCTTGTTTAACGGACACCTCAAACAAAGTGAATTTTTGGCAGGTGGTGCCAAGGGGCGGCTTCATGAACCCGATATCGCCCAGCTCCTTGCCCCCACTTACTCCAATGCCTGGTACAAAACGTCAACCGGCTTGGGCGATAAATTGCATCCGATCGCCATAGCAGATGCCGACATCACAAAAACAGGCCTGCCACGCCCTGGCTACCAAGTGCACTTTAGACATTCCAATATGTTTGATTTGCGCGCGCCCACTTTTATTGAAACAGACCAAGTAGAAACCCCTTTGATTCGCGATGCCAAAGTGATCGTGTCGTGCCCCACCTGTAAACAAAAATGCCGTGGTAATTTGTTCAAACAAATCGAAATAACGTGCCCTGGTTGCAAAACAACTTGGAAGCAGTTCACTTCTTAATATTAATCTCTGTCGACCTAGAACCCTATGACAAATAAGACTGCATCGCCTCTCTACATCACCATGGATGAACGCGACAACGTGGCCATCGTGGTCAATGATGGAGGCCTACCGGCTGACACGGTGTTTCCCTCAGGATTAAAGCTTGTCGAGAAAATTCCCCAAGCCCACAAAGTGGCTTTGGTCCCCATTGCTAAAGGCGAAGCTGTCAGGCGCTACAACGTCACCATCGGCATGGCATTGAAGGACATTCCAGCTGGGAGTTGGGTCCACGAGCGATTGCTTGAAATGCCTGATGCACGTGGCCTAGACAATTTACCCATCGCCACCGTCAAACCCAGTCCTATGCCTGCGCTCGATGGTTACACCTTTGAAGGTTTTCGCAACGCAGATGGCTCTGTTGGCACCCGCAATATTTTGGCAATCACCACCACCGTGCAATGCGTATCTGGCGTAGTGGAATTCGCAGTGAAGCGCATCAAAGAAGCGTTGCTTTCAAAGTACCCCCATGTAGATGACGTTGTTGGACTGGAACACACCTACGGATGTGGCGTAGCCATTGATGCGGATGGCGCTGACATACCTATTCGTACCCTCCGCAACATTAGTTTGAATCCGAACTTTGGCGGTGAAGTCATGGTGGTGAGCTTGGGATGCGAAAAATTGCAACCTGAGCGTCTCATGCCTGCAGGCTCTATTCCCATCAACGACCAACGTGGCGAAACGCTGGATGTTGTGTGTTTGCAAGATGATGCCCACGTTGGATTCATGGCGATGATTGACGCGATCATGACAACTGCTGACAAGCATTTGCAAAGGCTGAACCAACGTAGGCGTGAAACGGTGCCTGCTAGCGAACTCGTTGTGGGTGTGCAATGCGGCGGAAGCGACGCCTTCTCCGGTGTAACGGCTAATCCAGCCGTTGGCTATTGCACTGACTTGTTGGTACGCGCTGGTGCCACTGTGATGTTTTCAGAGGTCACCGAAGTACGTGACGGCATTGACCAACTTACCTCGCGCGCCACGACCCCTGAAGTGGCCCAGGCCATGATCGAAGAAATGGCGTGGTATGACGCGTATCTGGCTCGCGGCAACGCGGATCGCAGCGCCAACACCACACCCGGCAACAAAAAAGGCGGTCTGTCCAATATTGTTGAAAAGGCCATGGGCTCTATCGTGAAGTCTGGCAAATCGCCTATTTCTGGCGTTTTAAAACCAGGCGATAAGCTCAAACAAAAAGGTCTGATCTACGCTGCTACCCCAGCCAGCGACTTCATTTGCGGAACCTTGCAACTCGCAGCAGGCATGAATATGCATGTATTCACTACAGGGCGAGGCACGCCTTATGGCCTAGCAGAAGTACCCGTTATCAAAGTTGCTACGCGGACCGATTTAGCCCATCGATGGCACGACTTGATGGACATCAATGCTGGCACGATTGCAGATGGAAGCAAAACCATCGAAGCGGTTGGCATGGAGATGTTTCAACTCATGTTAGATGTGGCCAGCGGACGCAAAAAGACGTGGGCTGAGCACTGGAAGTTGCATAACGCTTTGGTGTTGTTTAATCCTGCACCGGTCACTTAAGAAAAGCACATGATAAAAATTGTTTTATTTGAAAGCGCCAACGATACCTCTGGCACCACCATAGAAGCCAAGGTAGGCCAAAGCCTGATGAAGGCCGCAGTCGGTGCCAATATCGAAGGTGTCGCGGCTGACTGCGGCGGCACATTGACTTGCGCCACGTGCCATGTGATGGTGCGCGAACCGTGGTTAAGCCAACTACCCGCGATGACAGACGATGAAGACGGCATGCTCGACTTTGCAGCTTGTGCGCGTCACGCCAATAGCCGCTTGTCTTGTCAAATTAAGCTCACTGAAGGGATGGATGGCATGCAGGTAGATTTACCAGCCAGCCAATATTGATTTATTTGTTGAAAGGCTTTTCCATCACTTGCGCCATGGTGGTTTTGCCTTGCTGCCGCAATGTATCTACTGCCCCTTGAAGATCGCGCGGCTCTCGGTTTTGACTGAGCTTGGACTTGCCTTCAAAACGCTCTATCGTGATCTCGATTCCCACAATCGCTTTGAGCATTGCATCGATGTAATCGGGGGCTGAGTCGCCCATCTTCCAAGGTTTAGGCTCTTGCGCTTCGTGTGTGCGGGTTAATCGCGCCACCACACCACGCATAAATTTTTCATCGTCACGCACTGTTAATCGGCCAAACACGTGCAC
This sequence comes from Burkholderiales bacterium, assembly GCA_947373745.1. Lineage (GTDB taxonomy): Bacteria > Pseudomonadota > Gammaproteobacteria > Burkholderiales > Burkholderiaceae_C > Limnohabitans. Next base: position 15,738 of record CANBZB010000034.1, read on the forward strand.
TACTTCGTAATTCCATGTGGGCACTTGGCGGTGGGTTTCGTGTTTGCTGGGATACCAATTGGGCGAGATATAGGTTTCATCACCGCGAAAAATCACCATCACATCCGCGCCTGGCAGGCATTGCTGCCATACAGGATTGGCACGTGCCACATGCCCTGACAAAACGCCCAACTTGCCTAAAGATGGTTCGAGCTCAAATGGAATGTGGTTGGCGTCCCATCCGCTGGCTGAAGATGTCACCAAAACGCCCAATGGATGATCACGCATGATGCGGTGAAGCACTTGGGGGTCGGTGATGGCGAAATGGGCGGGAATGTACATCGAGGGGTGATTATTTTTTATCACTATGGCTGTTAACTATACATACCTTGATGCGTCACACGTTCCGCCTCTATTGCATCAACGCCCAAGCGCATCGCTCCTAAAAAAAATTGATCCGCGTACTTGGACAAGTGTCATCGTATCTGCGATTTAAAAACTGTGATTCGTTAATGTATTTTTTCATACTCAATATTGACAACAGTTTTATATAAAAGTACTAATCTAAATTTAATTACTTTATTCATTTTTAATATATATTTCTTTAATAAATCTTTATTCTTGAAACCCAGCATGACAGACCACTTCGTGTTGCCAGCAACCCACAATTTAGAGACGCCAACCAAGCTGCACGTGGGAGCGAACTCTCCACAACACAACACATTGGAATTGAAAAGACGCGCTTTATTGGCAGCAAGCGCATCCGCTGTTTTGCAACTGATGGGATGCAACAGTAGCAAAGACAAAGATACCGTCTCCACCACATCTTCCATTAACGCAGGTGTTGTCACAACCCTGGCTGGCTCTTCCATAGTAGGCTCTCTAAATGCAACAGGCATTGCGGCGTCATTTAACGGTCCTCGTCAAGTCGCAGTTGATTCCAGTGGCAATGTTTATGTCGCAGATGCAAGCAACCACATGATTCGAAAAATTACCGCAGCAGGTGTGGTGACTTATTTGGCTGGCTACACTACAGCCGGCTCTACCAATGGAACTGGCACCGCTGCATCGTTCAATGGCCCAGTAGGCATTGCAGTTGATTCAAGTGGTATTGTTTATGTTTCTGACACATACAACTGCATGATTCGCAAAATTACCGCAGTGGGCGTTGTAACGACTTTGGCGGGTACAGGTAGCACGGGCTCTACCAATGGCACTGGCACCGCTGCATCGTTCAGTTATCCATATGGACTTGGAATTGACTCCGTGGTTAATCTTTACGTTGCCGACTCATCCAACCATATGATTCGCAAAATTACCCCGGCCGGCGTTGTCACGACTTTTGCTGGCTCCACTACATCAGGCAATACCAATGCATATGGCACTACGGCAAAGTTCAACTCTCCAAAGGGCATCTGCGTTGACTCCGTTGATAATGTGTATGTAGCTGACACAGGCAACAACATGATTCGCAAAATTACCGCAGGCGGCCTTGTCACCACTTTGGCCGGCTCTACTACAGCGGGCTCCGCCAATGGCACTGGTACCGCTGCATCTTTCAATGCACCCACAGAGCTTGCTGTTGACTCCGATGGCTATATGTATGTCGTGGACACAGGCAACAACATGATTC
>CANBZB010000035.1 GCA_947373745.1 Burkholderiales bacterium
CCCGCCGAGTTTTATGTGGTGATGGCACAAACCACCACGAGTCGCGACCGGTTGATTCAACGGTTATTGGTTTTTTCCATTGCCCCGCAAATTCTCTTGCTTATCTTTTTGGCTACGTGGTTACAACGTGCGATTGAAAAAGATTTAGAGCCACTGTCGGCATTAGAAAAAGGTTTGGGGCAACGTGATGCGCACGACCTCACGCCTGTGGACGTGTCTGCCAGCACACGCGATATTCAACGGCTGGGGCAGGCTATCAACGCATTGCTAGGGCGCATTGCCGATAGTGTGCGGGCACAACGTGAGTTCTCCGGCAATGTGGCGCATGAGTTGCGCACACCGCTTGCGGGTATCCGGGCCTTGGCTGACTACGGTTTGTGTCAAAACGAGCCGCGTATTTGGAAAGAACAACTAGAAGGCATCGCCCAAAGCCAAGAGCGCGCTAGCCATTTGGTCGACCAGCTGCTGGCCTTGGCCTTGGCGGATGAAGCCCAGCAAACCTTGGAACAAAAACCCATTGCGCTAGATCAATTGGTGCGTGAGGCGGTCTTGCGTTTCTTGCCACGCGCAGACGTAGCAGGTGTGGACCTCGGGGCCAGTAACGCAGAGCTTGCCAGCACTGTGTTGGGCAATGGTGCTTTGATCGAAGGCATCTTGAACAACTTGTTGGACAACGCATTGCGCTATGGCCGTGCCCAAGATGCGCCCAGCCGAATTACCGTTTCCCTGAAAGACAACCCGCAATCTGTCGTGTTGTCCGTCTACGACAACGGCCCAGGCGTTTCAAAAGCACAGCTGCAAAAACTCTCCAAGCGCTGGGTCCAAGGCGCCGCGGGCGAGGCCCTGAAGGAGGGCTCAGGACTTGGTTTGGCAATCGTCAAAGCCTATGTCAGCTTGATGGGCGCCAAACTGCAATTGGATAGCGAGATGCCCCACGGCTTGCGCGTGAGTGTGACCTTCTTTAAGCCCTAGCAAAAAAAGCGTCCCGCTTGTAAAATCGCGGGTTGCTCGGCAGGGCGGCATATTGACAGCCCCTGCGCCAAAAGGTGGATTTATGTTGTACCCCAAAACGTTTGATGTCATTGTGGTCGGTGGTGGCCATGCCGGCACCGAAGCTGCGTTGGCCGCGGCACGCATGGGAAGCAATACTTTATTACTCACCCACAATATTGAAACCCTAGGCCAAATGAGTTGCAACCCCTCGATAGGCGGGATTGGCAAAGGCCATTTGGTGAAAGAAGTCGATGCCATGGGTGGCGCTATGGCTTTGGCGACGGACCAGGGTGGTATCCAGTTTCGTATTTTGAATAGCTCCAAAGGGCCGGCGGTGCGCGCAACCCGTGCGCAGGCCGATCGCGTTTTGTATAAAGCAGCCATTCGCCATATGTTGGAAAACCAGCCCAACTTGTGGCTGTTCCAACAGTCGGTGGAAGACTTGTTGGTCGAGGGCGATAGGGTGGTGGGGGCTGTCACCCAAGCAGGTATTCAGTTTCGCTCGACTACGGTGGTGTTGACTGCAGGTACCTTTTTGGATGGAAAGATCCATGTGGGTCTCAGCCATTACTCTGCTGGCCGTGCGGGTGACCCGCCAGCCGTTGGTTTGTCTGCACGACTAAAAGAATTGAAGTTGCCGCAGGGCCGACTCAAAACCGGTACGCCTCCCAGAATCGATGGCCGCACCATTGACTTCAGCCAGTGTGTAGAACAACCCGGCGACGGTGTGCCTGGTGGAATGTCTGCCGACATGCCCGTCTTTAGTTATATGGGCCGCGCAGACATGCACCCTCTGCAAGTGCCTTGCTGGATCACCCATACCAATGAGCGCACCCATGACATCATCCGTTCGGGCTTTGACCGCAGTCCCATGTTTACCGGAAAGATCGAAGGCGTTGGCCCGCGCTATTGCCCGAGTGTGGAAGACAAGATCAACCGCTTTGCAGACAAGACCAGCCACCAAATCTTCCTAGAGCCCGAGGGGTTGACCACCCACGAGTATTACCCCAATGGCATTTCAACCAGCTTGCCTTTCGATATCCAGTACGAGTTGGTCCGATCGATGAAAGGATTGGAGAACGCGCACATTGTTCGTCCAGGCTACGCCATCGAGTACGACTATTTCGACCCGCGCGAACTCAAGCGCAGTTTCGAGACCCGTTCGATCGGCGGACTGTTTTTTGCTGGGCAAATCAACGGCACGACAGGTTACGAAGAGGCGGCGGCCCAAGGCTTGTTCGCTGGAATCAATGCCGCGCTTCAGTGCCGCCAGAGAAACGGCTTGGCCAACGATATGGGCGGCGCTTGGACGCCCGGCCGAGACATCGCTTACTTGGGCGTGTTGGTTGACGACCTTACCACCAAGGGCGTGACGGAGCCCTATCGCATGTTCACTAGTCGTGCCGAGTTCCGGTTGCAGCTCAGAGAAGATAACGCCGACATGCGGCTCACCGACTTGGGCCGTCAAATGGGGCTGGTCGATGACGCCCGCTGGAATGCTTTTAGCTACAAGCGTGACGCTGTTTCACGTGAAACAGAGCGCCTCAAGTCTATTTGGGTAAATCCCAAGAACCTAGCAGCCAGCGAGGCCGTTCGCCTTTTTGGCAAGCCGCTTGAGCACGAGCACAACTTGGCCGACTTGTTGCGCCGCCCAGAGGTGACGTATACCAACCTGATGACGCTGGATGGCGGTAAATACCAAAACCCTGACCTAATTTTGGGGGCGAGCTATGAGGACGGGGCATCTGTTTCACGTGAAACAGCCCAAGCCATCGTCGAGCAGATTGAGATTTCAGCCAAGTACGCGGGTTATATCGGCCGCCAGCAAGAAGAGGTGTTGCGTGCCGCGCACTATGAAAACCTGCGGCTCCCACAAGACTTGGATTACAACCAAGTTTCTGCCCTATCTATTGAGGTGCGTCAGCGCCTGAATCGTCAGCGCCCAGAAACCTTGGGACAGGCTTCGCGGATGACTGGCATTACGCCAGCCGCGGTTTCCTTGTTGCTGGTGCATTTGCGCCGCGCCCGCTATAAGGGCTTTGGTAACGAATCGGTGGTCGCCCCAGAAACTACCAGCGACGCGCTAGCTACCTGATGCACGTGTTGTCCTTGCCGTTGCGCCAAGGCCTGGACGCGTTGGGGCTCTCTTTAGACGAACACCAGCAAAACCAGCTTCTGAGCTATGTGGACTTAATGGGCAAATGGACCCGCGTCTATAACTTGACGGCGGTACGGGACCCCCAAGAAATGTTGACCCACCATTTGCTCGACAGCCTGTCTGTGGTTTTGCCCTTGCGCCGTCAACTTGAGGCGCTGCGTGCAGAGCAGTTTGGCAATCCGCAAGACGGTCAAGCCCCAAGCGAGTCGCACCAGCCATTTGCCTTGTTGGACGTTGGAAGCGGCGCGGGCCTGCCTGGCGTAGTGATAGCCATCACATGCCCCGATATCCAAGTGACATGCCTAGATGCAGTAGCTAAAAAAGTAGCCTTTATCCAGCAAGTGGCCGCCACACTCAAGCTGTCTAATTTGAGGGGGCTGCATGCGCGCGTCGAAACCGTCACGAATCCCTTTGACATCATTTCTTCCCGCGCATTTGCTTCTTTGGCGGACATTGTTACCGGATCTCACAAGGCGCTGGCCAAGGGGGGCGTGTGGATGGCGATGAAGGGAATAACCCCAGACGAAGAGATCGCTGCTCTACCAGAGGCGGCAAAAGTGTTTCACGTGGAACAGCTACAAGTACCCGGGCTAGACGCCCAAAGATGCTTGGTCTGGATGCGGGGTTAAACTTCCCCCTCTTTTCGTTTCGGGGACTCCATGTTTGGTATTGCGGACTACGGCGCATTTGTCGTCGCGGTGGTTGTTTTTTTGGCCATTCCCGGTCCGGGAAACTTGGCCTTGCTGGGAGCAACTGGACACGGGGGCATTCGATCCGGCATGGCTGCAACCTTGGGTGTGATGGCAGGAGACCAAACCTTGTTGTGGTTGGCGGTATCAGGACTTTCTGCTTTATTGGCTGCGTATCCAGCGGCTTTTCAAACTATCCAATGGGTGGGCGCTATTTATTTGGTGTGGTTGGGGGCCAAACTGTTGCGTACCCGATTGGATGATGCGCCGGCACTCGAACTCAAGCCCGATCACTTTTTTAAGCAAGCATTTTTTATCACTGTGTTAAACCCCAAGGCGATTGTTTTTTATATGGCTTTTTTCCCGTTGTTTGTGAATCCCGCTGAGCACCAAGGCATCATCACTTTTGCCGTGATGGCGGCGACCATTGCGACGCTGACTTTGGCCTATGGCTTGGTGATTGTGGTGAGTGCCCATTTGCTGGCCAAACGTGCCAATGCCCATCGCATCGTTGGCTTTATGTTGAACAAAATCACAGGTTTGTTGCTGATTTCCTTTGGCCTGAAGATGGCTTTGTTTAAATAATCCACCCCATAACTATTTGAATTTTTCTTAAATCGAGAACGCGCTATGGCCAAAATTTTCTGTGTTGCAAACCAAAAGGGAGGCGTGGGCAAGACCACCACCACCGTCAATTTGGCTGCGGGCCTGGCATTTGTCGGGCAGCGCGTGTTGATGGTTGACCTTGACCCCCAAGGCAATGCCACTATGGGTTCAGGCATTGACAAACGCCAACTCAAACACACGGTATATGACGTGCTTTTGGAAGAGGCCACCATCACGCAGTCGCGCGTCAAAACCCAGTGGGGTGAAGAAGCTGCACGACGTGATATGGCCACTTTCGATGTGCTCGGCGCCAACCGTGATTTGGCGGGCGCAGAAGTTGAACTCGTTGAACTCGATAGGCGCGAAAACCGTTTGCGCGACGCCCTGTTATTAGTACAAAAGGACTATGATTTTGTGCTGATCGATTGCCCGCCTTCGCTTTCCATGCTCACCTTGAACGGACTGTGTGCTGCGCATGGCGTGGTGGTTCCTATGCAGTGCGAATATTTTGCGCTTGAAGGATTGACCGACCTGGTCAACACCATCAAGCAAGTGCATGCCAACCTCAACAAAGAGCTGAAAATCATTGGCTTGTTGCGCGTGATGTTCGATCCCCGCATCACCCTGCAAGTGCAGGTGAGTGACCAACTCAAAGACCACTTTGCTGACAAAGTATTCAATGCGGTGATTCCGCGCAATGTGCGTTTAGCAGAAGCCCCGAGTTACGGACTGCCGGGCGTGGTGTTTGATCCATCCGCCAAAGGCTCGCAAGCCTATATCGACTTCGCGCGAGAAATGGTGTCGCGGGTTCAAACTTTGTAAGTGCAACTAGAGAAAAAGAAAATGGTTACCAAAAAACCCAAAGGCTTAGGCCGAGGACTTGAAGCATTGCTGGGCCCTAAAGTCGATGACGCAGCCGTCGCGGCTGCCAATGCACAACAAGGCGAGCCCAGCACATTGCCACTGGCTGAACTAGTGCCTGGCATGTACCAGCCCCGCACACGCATGGACGAAGGTGCTTTGTATGAACTCGCGGAGAGCATCAAAGCGCAAGGCATCATGCAGCCGATCTTGGTACGCAAACTAGATAGCGGCGCGCACGCTGGCAAATACGAAATCATTGCGGGCGAGCGCAGAAGCCGTGCAGCGAAGCTTGCCGGTTTAAGTGAGGTGCCTGTGCTCGTGCGCAACGTGCCTAATGAAGCGGCTGCAGCGATGGCATTGATAGAAAACATCCAACGCGAAGACCTCAACCCGCTTGAAGAAGCGCAAGGCTTGAACCGGCTCATCAAAGAGTTTGGACTGACCCATGAATTAGCCGCGCAAGCGGTCGGACGCTCACGCAGTGCGGCGAGCAACTTGCTGCGCTTACTCAACTTGGCAGACCCTGTGCAGACCATGCTGATGGCTGGTGACATTGACATGGGACATGCGCGCGCATTGCTCGCCCTAGACCGCGCCACGCAAATCTCTGCAGCAAATCAGATCAACGCAAAAAAACTCTCGGTACGCGAAGCAGAAAGTCTGGTTAAAAAACTCAGCGCTGAATTCAATCTCGTTCCGCAAAAGCCGAAAAAAGAAAAATCACGCGACATGAAACGCGTCGAAGAAGAGTTGTCAGACTTGCTGACTGCACAAGTGGAAGTGCGCGTGAAAAAACGCATCAAGCGCAACGGCAAGATGGAAGACATGGGCGAACTGGCCATACAGTTTGGTTCACTCGATGCATTGAATGGCTTGATAGATAGACTGCGTGGGCCAAGCCCCACGTAGCGGTATCGACAGCCTATGTTCGCCAGACTAGCCTTTCTTTTATTGCCCAAGGACTTGTTCCAAGGGCGTCCAACGGAAAGGTTGTTGCGTGTATCGGGCTGGACATACCTATGTGGCGTGGTTGTATCCGTCGTATTATTTTTTATCGGGCATCCGCAATACGACCATCGGGTGCATGTGATCAGTGCGGCAGTTTTTTTACTGAGCTATGTTTCTGTGCGCATAGGTGTCATCCATTATTCGTGGATCAAATTTGGCGCGCTGTGGTCTTTGTTGGAGGTCATCTACATCACGGTTCATACCGGTGGGATTAACTCACCCGCAATGGTGTGGATGTCGATTATTGGCGTGGTTGCCATTCTCTTTTTTAACAGAGTAACAACACAAATATCGATTGTGTTTTTATTTTCGCTCTACATATTTTTTTACATCGCTGGCCAAAAAGGCTGGATCGCTAATGAGGTGTCTTTTGCGCCTGAGTCGATTGCCTGGGCTTTCACGTACAAAGTCAGTGTGATGGTGATGGTGTTGTTAGGTGCACTCGCCACGGACTGGATGTACGCCCATCTACTAGAAGAAATAGACACCCATAATAAAAATCTAGAAGAAACACAGCAAAAGATACTCCGCGCCCAATCACACAAAGACGAATTCATTGCATCTATTGGTCACGAATTGCGTACCCCCATGAATGCCATTCTGGGCTTTAACGGCATCTTGCGACAAGAGCTTGCCGCCAATCCCGCAGATGTTCAAACCGTAGACCTGATTAAAAGCTCGACACAACAATTGCTCCAACTGGTGAACAACATATTGGACTTCTCACAGTTGCAAGCCAATCGTGTGCAGTTGTCGCATGAGAAATTTCTGCTCAGCGATTTGGTCAATGAAGTTATGGCCCAATATTTGCCACGTGCGAAACAAAAAAGTCTTCGCCTGGTGATGGACGTGAAGGCCGTTGAGGGTATTTGGGCAACAGGCGATAAACAGCGCATCAAACAAATACTTAACAACCTGACAGACAACGCACTGAAATTCACGAGCCAAGGTCAGATCGACATCCGTGTTTTATTGCTAGAAGGCCGCGTGTATTTTGAGGTGCAAGACAGCGGCATTGGCATCCCCCCAGAAAAGCAAAGCCAGATCTTCCAACGCTTCGAGCAGGCCAATTTAGAAACAAGCCGACAGTATGGTGGCTCAGGCCTTGGGCTGGCCATTGCAGATCGTTTGGTCAAGTGCATGGCTGGCCATATTGGCGTAAAAAGCAATGGGCTAAGGGGGGCTACTTTTTGGTTCAGCTTGCCACTGCCTACTGAGCGTATTGCAAATACCAAGCCTTCGCCGAGCATGCACACCCATTGGAGCAAAGAGGCATTGCGATTTTTATTGGTGGACGATAACGCCGTAAACCTCATGGTGGCCAAGCTCATGCTCAACAAATGCTTTCCGCATTGCCAAGTGACCGAGGTGGTTAGTGGCCAAGCTGCGCTGGATGCTTTAGCCCAAAGCCCCTACGACATGGTTTTGATGGATGTGGTGATGCCCGACATGGACGGCCCCACCGTGACCCAAGCCATTCGCCATCTTCAGGGTGTTTCCTATTCAAATATTCCCGTCATGGCCATCACGGCCAATACACATCCGCTGGACCGTGAGCGGTATTTAGCGGCGGGCATGAATGACGTGATTCACAAGCCACTGGAGTCGGACCTGATGGCTAGCAAAATCGCTGAAGTGTTGACCCAGCAACAAGAGGGCGCTACGCCATGAAGACGCGCAAAGCCATAGATTGGCCAACCCAAATGGCGCCGTATTTACCCAAAGCGTTTCAGAGTGGTCGCAGACCGTATCTGTTTGTGTTGGCTTGGTTGACTGTCTTGATTCTTTCGGTCGTGATCATTTTCACGCCAGATGAAAAGCTACTCTTACCCAGGCTGAGCATCATTTCCTTGATTGTGGTGGAGTACCTGCTGTTTCAATGGGGTGCCTCGGAGGAAAAAACAATCACGATCGTTTTGGTGGGGTACACCTTCATCGTTGCGTATCTGAGTTTGATGACAGGGGGTGTTCATTCGCCCAAATTGAATTGGATTGCCCTAGCTCCGTTGGTGGCTTTTTATGTCTTAGGAAAAAGGCATGGCTTGATTTGGCTAGGTGTTGGAATCTGTCAGTACGGCTTGGTTGCATGGTGTAGTGCCAGTGGACGATTGTTAGAAGAAACGCGCATAGGGAGTGAGCAACTCCAGGGCTCATTTGTTACCTACACAGCAACACTCTTGGCTATCTTGCTGATTCCATACCTCTATAACAATATGGTCCGCAAAACATTTAAAACGCGCGGCGTCTACAACCGACAGTTAAAAGAAAACCAAGAAGCCTTAGAACGTTTATCCGCTGCGCGCGAATTATTCATTGCCAACGTTAGCCACGAATTGCGCACGCCTATGAATGCTATTTTGGGCTTCAATCAGTTGTTGATGCAGCAAGCCCAAGATAAACCGCAGGCGCTCAAAATACTGCAACACACCAAGCAATCGGCCGACCACTTGCTTACAGTTATTAACGATGTTTTAGATTTTTCCCAGTTACAAGCGGGCAAGATCAACATCCATCCCGAAATCTTTTTGTTGCAAGAAACGGTAGATACCGCCGCCGGTTTGTTCCAACAACGGCTCAAAAGCACGCTGATCGACTTCTCATGTGTGGTCGAGCCAGAGGTCGCGCAGTGGGTTAGAACAGACCGCCATCGCTTGATGCAAGTGTTGGTAAATTTGTTGGGCAATGCCATCAAGTTCACCCACCAAGGCTATGTGCATGTCCGCGTTTCTCAGCAAGGCGATGGCGTACTTTTCTCTATCAAGGACACAGGCATAGGCATTGCACCAGAGCAAACCCCCCATATCTTTGAGCGTTTTAGCCAAGGCCAAGAAATTCAAGCACGCTTTGGTGGAAATGGCTTGGGCTTGTCTATTTCCAAACAATTGGTTGAATTGATGGGCGGAAAAATTGGCTTTGAAAGCGCGGTGGGGCAGGGTTCACATTTTTGGTTTCACCTACCACTGCAAGCCCAAGCACCGCAAACAAAGCCCCATGCCTCACCCGCTGAAATGGGCCCGCAGGCAGAGTTCCCCTACCGCTTTTTGCTGGTGGACGACCACCCGATTAACCGACTGCTGGCGCGGCAAATTCTGCAACGGCGTTGGAAAAACTGTGTTGTAGAAGAGGCGGACAACGGCGTCAACGCACTGGCCGCACTGAAAGCCAAAAACTTTGATCTGGTTTTAATGGACATGGTGATGCCCGAAATGGATGGCATCGAAGCAACGCAACGTCTGCGTCAAGAACTCCAGGGTGACGCCGCCTTGGTGCCTGTGATGGGCCTGACTGCCAATGTCAATCCGAACGATTTAGAACGCTTCGCAAAAGCCGGTGTGGACGACACCGTGCTAAAGCCCTTTGAACAAGAAAAACTTTGCGCGCAAGTTCAACACTTACTCAATAAGAAAAAATCTTTCCAGGGTTCATGATGTTGTGCGGGTCTAGCGCCCGTTTGATGGTGCGCATCATGTCTACCGCGCCCTCACCCGCTTCTGTGACCAAGAAATCAATTTTGTGTAAACCAATACCGTGCTCACCGGTGCATGTTCCTTCCAAGCTAAGCGCGCGTTGCACTAACTTGTGGTTCAAGGTTTCAGCCGTCTCACGCTCTGCAGCATTATTCGGGTCTATCAAATAGCCGAAATGGAAATTGCCGTCACCCACGTGGCCCACTAAAAAGTAAGGAATGCCAGATGCGTCGGCTTCCGCAACAGAGTCCAGCAAGCAATCTGCCAAGCGGCTAATCGGCACACAGGTGTCTGTGCTGATCGCACGACAACCGGGCTTGCTTTGAATACCTGCGAAGTACGCGTTGTGGCGCGCGGTCCAAAGACGCGTGCGCTCTTCAGGTGTGGTGGCCCACTCAAACGATTGCCCGCCGTTGTCGTTGGCAATCTCTTGCACGGTTTCAGCTTGTTCTTTGACGCCATTGGGTGAACCGTGGAACTCCATCAACAACATCGGCGATTCGGCGAGTTGTAGCTTCGAGTGTGCGTTAACCATGCGTACAGCATTGGCGTCAATTAACTCGACGCGCGCAATAGGCACACCCATTTGGATCATGGTGATGGTGGTGCGCACGGCGGCCTCAATACTTGGGAATGAGCATACGGCTGCCAATACGGCTTCCGGCAAGGGATACAAACGCAAGGTGATTTCAGTGATCACGCCTAGCGTGCCTTCGCTGCCCACCATCAAGCGTGTGAGGTCATAGCCGGCGGAAGATTTTTTGGCGCGTGTTCCAGTGCGAATGACCTCACCACTCGATGTGACTACTTCTAAAGCCAATACGTTTTCGCGCATGGTTCCATAGCGCACGGCATTGGTTCCACTCGCGCGTGTTGCACTCATGCCGCCAATCGTGGCGTCGGCACCGGGGTCAATGGGGAAAAACAAGCCGGTGCTTTTGATTTCCTCGTTCAACTGTTTGCGTGTCACGCCCGCTTGCACTGTGACGGTCAAATCATCTGCGTTGATAGACAAAACCTTGTTCATGCGGCTCACGTCAATGCTGATGCCGCCCTGCACGGCAAGCAGATGGCCTTCAAGTGAAGAACCAACGCCAAATGGAATCACAGGAACACGGTATTGCGCTGCCAACGCAACCGCATCAGCTACGTCTTGCGTGTTTTCAGCAAACACCACCGCCACAGGTGGAGGCACCGCCGTGAAGGCAGACTCATCGCGACCATGCTGTTCGCGCACCACTTGGGCGGTAGAACAGTTGGCAGCAAAACGCGATTTCAAAGCCTCTACAAAAGCTGGAGGAATATCGCGTTGCGATATCACGGGAACCAAGTGGTCATGCGAGGTAGGGGCGTTCATGCGTAGTCTCCAAGTAAGAGAATCATTCTAATTTGATATACAGATTCAAGCAGGCCACAGTGGCGACAGGCACAATAATGTCTGCAAGCGAAAACAGCGCAAACAGACAAAGGAAAACCCTAATGAGCAACCGCCTGACACAAATTGCAACGCGCACTGGCGATGCAGGGACAACCGGACTCGGAGACAACCAACGCGTCTCTAAAAACAGTTTGCGCGTGCACGCCATGGGCGATGTGGATGAACTCAACTCCAGTATTGGCGTTTTGCTGTGCGAAGAGATGCCGCAAGATGTGCGCGACGTGTTGGTGGAAATTCAGCACCAGTTGTTTAACTTGGGCGGTGAGCTGTCCATCCCTGGCTTTGAACTTCTCAAAGCCGAGGCGGTGTTGCAACTCGATGCGGCACTAGAGCGCTACAACGCAGACCTGCCTCGCTTGAAAGAATTTATTTTGCCTGCCGGCAATCGCGGCGCTGCTTTGGCGCATGTGTGTCGCACCGTGGCAAGGCGCGCCGAGCGAGCTGTCGTGGCCTTGGGGAATGAAGAGGCCTTGAAAGATGCGCCACGCCAGTACCTCAATCGTCTGAGTGATTTGATGTTTGTATTAGCCCGTGTCCTCAACCGCCAAGACGGTGGTGACGATGTGTATTGGAAAAGCGAGCGGGTCACATCCGCTTAATTGCGAATCGGATGCTGATTAATCAGTGCGCGTAAAAGAGGTAATAGCGCGCTGGATAACTCACTAGGCGTTAAACCAATAGGCCCTACATCTTGTTTCACTAAGGTATCGCCAGCCAAGGCGTGTAATTGCACGCCCAAACACGTGGCATCCCAAAGATCTAGTTGGTGTTTTATGCCTTGCGCGGCAATCGCTGCAATGCACCCAGTGAGAACATCGCCCATGCCACCCACGGCCATGCCCGCATTACCCTCTTGGCATTGGTGTGCCGCGTGCATAGGCGATGACACCAAAGTGTGCTGACCTTTGAGCACGACAATCGCGTTGCTTGCAGCCACTAGTTTCGCAATAGCTGCTGTACGGTCGCTCTGTATCTCTTGACTTGTCACATTTAAGAAGCGCGCGGCTTCACCCGGGTGTGGTGTCATACACGTAGGCGCTGGTCTGGCTTTTAATAAAGAAAGTAGCGCTGAGTCACTCGATAACAAATTGAGTGCATCGGCATCAATGACCAAAGGCCCTTGCCACAACAAGGCGGCATTTAACCATTGCGCGGCTTGATCGCTCACGCCCAAACCTGGCCCGATGGCGATCACATCTGGTGCAATAGCTGCAATGGCTTGTTGGGGCGCATACGTGTTGGCGTCATGCACCATCAACTCTGCTTGCGATGCAACCACATGGGCACTCTTGGCGTCGAGCATCATCAAGACAATCCAGCCTGCGCCACTATGCAAAGCAGCTTGTCCCGCTAACACCAATGCACCAGACATGGTGGGCGCACCACCAATGAGCAACACCTTGCCAGCGTCTCCTTTATGCGCGGCTGGCTGTCTGACTAAACGGCCCGCTAACTGAAGGGCCGAAAGTGCTTTCATCGTGGGGCAAGAATCGCCATAGTGATGCGTGACACGCAGGTCAAATCACCCGCATCGTTGTGCATGTCGATTTGCCAGACCTGTGTGCTCTTGCCGATATGAACCGGGCGTGCTGTACCCGTTACCCATCCAGAGGTGGCACTTTTCAAATGGTTGGCATTGATATCTAAACCTACCGCGCGGTGATCCGGTGGGCACGAATAATGGGCGCCGCAAGAGCCGATGGTTTCTGCCAGCACCACACTTACCCCGCCGTGCAACAGGCCATAGGGTTGACGGGTGCGGTGGTCCACTGGAACACGCGCACGGATAAAGTCATCTCCCACCTCTAAAAACTCTAAGCCTAAATGCTCAGTCGCTGTATCCGTATGGTTAGTCGCAAGAATGGCGGGAGAGATTTCTTTTTTCCAAATGCGCATATTTTTTAGAAGTTAACGTTGTGGTGACCTTTGAGCTGCAAAATTTTACGTGCTTCGTCTGGTGTTGCGACTTCTAATGAAAGCCCTTCAATAATTTTGCGAATACGCGTGACTTGGTCCGCATTGGATTCAGCCAATTTGCCGGGACCGTCCCACAAAGAGTCTTCTAAACCAACCCGCACATTGCCTCCCATGGCAGCAGATTGCGTAGCAATTGGAATTTGATTGCGTCCTGCACCCAACACCGACCACACGTAGGCGTCGCCAAACAATCGGTCTGCTGTACGCTTCATATGCATCACGTCATCAGGATGCGGGCCAATGCCACCCAAAATACCAAAGACAGATTGGATGAGGAACGGCGCTTTGATCAAACCACGGTCAATAAAGTGTGCGGCTGTGTAGAGATGCCCAATGTCATAGCACTCGATCTCAAAACGCGTTTCATTGTCACTGCAAGATTGCAAGATGTGTGCAATATCTTTGAAGGTGTTTTTAAACACACGGTCGTCGCTGTTGGCAAGATAGGGTACCTCCCAGTCATGCTTAAAAGTTTTGAAGCGCTTGAGCATGTCGTACAAACCAAAGTTCATCGAGCCCATATTTAAAGACGCTACTTCAGGCTTGAAGTGGTGCGCAGGGCGCAAGCGGTCGGCAATCGTCATAGTCGGTGCGCCGCCTGTGGTGAGGTTGATCACCACATTGCTTTTCTCTTTGATTTCTTTCAAAAACGGCGTGAACAACTCGGGGTCTTGCGACGGGCTGCCATCGACGGGATTGCGCGCATGCAAATGCACAATCGATGCGCCTGCTTTGGCGGCACCTAATGCAGCGTCTGCAATTTCTTTGGCCGTCACAGGCAAATGCGGGGACATGCTGGGCGTGTGGATGGCGCCGGTGACGGCGCAGGTGATGATGACTTTACGGGGCATGCTGAAATCCTTCGGTGGGTATCGGATAAAGTGCACTGAATATGGTCGCCCGCAAGCATTTATCCTGTCACCAGGGCTACACATTAAGGAAAACCTTAATCCCCCCATGCTAGGCCCTATTCAACCTTGATAAGCATTACCCCATGACAAGTAGAGACAAAACCCCCGCCTACACACCCCAAATCCGGTTGTACCAAGACTGGTTGCGCGAACAGCGGGGGCTGCAGTTTGACACTTACGATGCCCTATGGCGCTGGTCCACCACCGAGCTCAATGATTTTTGGCAAAGTATTTGGGATTATTTTGAAATGCAGTCGCCCACCCCCCATGTGGCCGCATTGGCTAAAAACGCCATGCCCGGTAGCGAATGGTTTGTCGGAGCGCAGATCAATTACGCCGCGCAGATGTTTCGCCATGTAGAGCCTGCGCACCAAGCTGGCTTCAAAGCCATCATCAGCCAAAACGAATTAGGCGTTGTCCAAGAGCTCAGTTGGCCAGAGTTGCGTCGCCAAGTCGCATCGCTTGCTTTGCATCTACAAGCGCAGGGTGTGAAACCAGGCGACAGAGTGGCAGCGTATTTGCCCAATATTGCTGAAGCCGCGGTTGCACTTTTGGCAACTGTGAGCGTGGGCGGTGTGTGGAGCATTTGCGCTCCGGATATGGGCACTAACGCCGTGCTCGACCGCTTTACCCAAATTGAACCAAAGGTATTGATTGCCTGTGATGGCGTGCGATATGGCGGTAAAGAACACGACCGATTGCAAGTGGTCTCCGATATGCGCGCCGCATTACCGAGCGTGGAGCATCTCATTGTGTTGCCCAATCTCAAGCTAGACGCAAGCTTGCCCAACAGCACTTCATTTGCTGAGACGATTGCTCGCAACGATGCAGCGGTAGACGCATTCCATCCTATGTGGTTGCCCTTTGACCATCCTTTGTGGATTGTCTATTCCAGCGGTACGACAGGATTACCAAAACCCATCGTCCATGGACATGGCGGCACACTTATCGTCGCCTTGGCGCTCAAAATCTTGCACAACGACATTGGTTGTAGTTACCACCCCAACAGTTGGGGTGAGCGCTTTCACTGGTACAGCTCAACAGGATGGGTGATGTGGAATGCGCAAATCGGTGGCTTGCTCAACGGCACCACCTGCGTGATTTACGACGGCAATCCGGGTGGCACCAAAGACAAGCCCGATTGGGCTACTTTGTGGCGCTTTGCCGCAGACCACGGCGTCACGTTTTTTGGTGCGGGCGCTGCATTTTTTGCTAACTGTCAAAAGGCCGGCGTTGATTTAAAAAGCATGCCGCAATTAAAAAAGGTACGTGCACTTGGCACCACAGGCTCACCCTTGAGTGAAGACGCGCAGCGCTGGGGGACCGAACAACTGAAACAACTAGGCACCGACGTCTGGTGGTGCAATATCTCTGGCGGTACAGATTTTGCGGGGGCATTCATTGGCGGCAACCGAGAGTTGCCTGCGCGTGTGGGCGAGATGCAATGTCGCTTGCTGGGCTGTGCGGTGGAAGCCTGGAATGAACAGGGGCAACCTGTTATTGGAGAAGTCGGTGAGCTTGTGTGTGCGCAACCCCTGCCATCGATGCCTTTGTATTTTTGGAATGACAAAAACAACGCACGTTATCTTGCGAGTTATTTTGAGATGTACCCCGCAGGACACGGCAGAAAACCTGGTGGCGGCGATGGTCCTGCAGACATGGGCGGCGTTTGGCGCCATGGCGACTGGCTCAAAATCACGCCAGAAGGGGGTTGCATTATTTATGGACGCAGCGACGCCACCATCAACCGCCATGGTTTGCGCATGGGGACCAGCGAGCTCTATAGCGCAGTAGAGGCACTGCCCGATGTGCTCGACAGCATGGTGGTTGATTTAGAGTATTTGGGCCGCGAGAGCTATATGCCCTTATTCGTGGTGTTGCGCGAAGGCGTTGCGTTGGACGAAGCGATGAAAAACAAACTCAACAACGCGATCAAAACCGCAGTGAGTCCGCGCTTTGTCCCGAACGATATTTTTCAAGTGGCTGAAATTCCACGTACCTTGTCTGGCAAGAAACAAGAACTACCGATTAAGAAATTGCTACTCGGCCAACCGATTGAAAAAGTAGTGAACAAAGACGCAATGGCCAATCCTGCTAGTTTGGATTGGTTTGTTGCATTTGCACAAAAACGTGCGAAAACCGTTTGATTTGAAGCCGCACTAAAAAACACATTGGTTATCTAGAGGTCTTCCATACCCGATTACCATTGACAAAATTTTGTAAACAGGAGCTCCCGCATGGCACACGCCGCATTCAATTGGCAAGACCCTTTCTTGCTTGACCAACAACTCACCGAAGATGAGCGCATGGTGCGCGAAGCTGCGCAAGCCTATTGCCAAGACAAACTCTTGCCCCGCGTGACGGAGGCATTTAGAAACAGCCATACCGATGCAGCGATTTTTCGTGAAATGGGTGAGTTGGGGCTACTTGGCCCCACTATCCCCGCTGAATACGGCGGTCCAGGCTTGAATTACGTCGCCTATGGATTGATTGCCCGTGAAGTAGAGCGCGTTGACTCGGGCTACCGCTCGATGATGAGCGTGCAATCGTCCTTGGTGATGGTGCCTATTTTTGAATTTGGTACTGAAGCACAACGCCAAAAGTATTT
>CANBZB010000036.1 GCA_947373745.1 Burkholderiales bacterium
GAGACGATTTCAGAGATGTCGTCAAACACTAGCAAATGCGATTGGTTAGGCAGCACCGCACCGCGTGCCAGCAAGGTGACGTGTTGACGCGTGTCGTCGGTCGTCTGCACCGCGGGACTCATGGCGGTCGAGTGCAACTCAAACGATTGCTGCCAGTGGTCTAGCCCGTGCTGCGCTTGCTCGGTGGTGAAGCTTTTGAATTCGTCTTGCACGTGTTCGGCAAATTCTTCCAAGCCTTCAATGTCACCCAGCACCCGTCCTTCCCACGCAGCCAAGGGCACGCGCAAGATGCGGGTGGCGCCGGGGTTGGTGGATTGGATGACGCCGTCTGCGTTCATCACGATCACGCCTGCGGTGAGGTTATCCAAAATGGTTTGAAGATTCGCCCGCGAGGTGTGCACCTGCATCATGCTGCTATCGAGCGCCTCGCGCGTGTCGGAGAGTTGTTGCGTCATGTCGGCAAACGAGCGCGTCAAGCCCTCTAACTCGTCGCGGCCTTGCAACGCAGGTTTGGGACTCAAGTCACCAGCGGCCACGTCGCGCACACCAGCAGCGAGCATCAAAAGTGGACGTGCCAATTGGTTACCCAACAACACCGCCAAGAGCACCGCACCAAACACCGCTAAAAACAAACTCAAGGTGAGCGTGCCGATGTACATGCTGCGCAAACCTTCGCGACCCAAGGCGCGCTCTTGGTATTCGCGGTAAGCACGCTCTACCGCTAAGGCATTGGCTACCAAGGTAGGGGAGATTGACTTATTGACTTGCAGCACATGCGACTCCAACCGCAAACCAATGCCGGCACTAGAGACTTGCGCCAGCGCGATGATTTTGGCTTTGGCAGTGCCTTGCGCTTCCGCTTCGTCTAAGCCTTCAATCGCAGTGACTACACCTTGCGATTTGAGTTGTCGCAACAACACGGGAGATGGTCTATCAGGCGAGAGGCTGTAGCGCGACTCACCCGCAGTGGCAATGGCTTGGCCTGCGCTGCTCCAAACGATGACTTCTTCTGCACCCAGTTGTTCGCGCAGACGCTCTAAGGTTAGGCCAAGAGAAGCGTCGGTGACATTGTCAATTTGTGCGCTGGCAGCTTTGGTTTTTTGGCCCAGGTCTGAAGCGAGTGCGTCTAGCGTGGCGCGGCCAAGGTTCAAGCCTGCGTCGAGCGCGCCTTCTACTTTGACGTCAAACCAACTCTCGATAGAGCGTGATACGAATTGGTAGGACACGCCGTAAATCAAAAGCCCCGGAATGAATCCCACCAAGGCAAAGGTAGCGGCGATTTTGAGGAGCAAACGGCTGCCAAATTTCTTTTGTTGAAGACGCAGCACCAAACGCAACATCAGCCAAAAGATCACCCCCATCAACAAGGCGGCGACGACCATGTTGAGTCCAAACAGCAGTTGGTAATTGCGCTCGTAGAGTTGGCGGTTGTCTGTCGCTTGGGTGAGCAAGAAAAGCAACACCATGCCCAGCGCCAGAACTACAGCCGCGCTGACCAAGACCAGCCAGCGCATATGGAATTTAGCAACTGGTTTTGTCATCGCTTTTATTCCTTCAGCGCCCGCTTTAGCAGGGGCCTTTGGAATCATTTATTGGCCTCCAACACCAAGCGCTGGGTCTTAAACCAAGCGATGTTCCAGTCGCTTTGACCCGCAGCCCCCATTTGCATGGGACGTGGCAATTGGGAGAGGTCGAGTTTGAAATTGATCGCAATATTTTGTTTGGCGTCTGGCTCTAGGTCAGACGCATTGCCAATATTCCATTGCGCAATACGGCGGATGGACTGCAAGGCGTCGTCCAAGGTGTCGTAAGACTGCCCCAAGCTCATGCCCAAACCCGCGCTGCTGAAAGGCTGGCTCGCTACATTGACGCGCCACCGGCGCGTCAGTGGTAAATACGATAGGCGCATATGGCGTTGCGCAGAGAGCAATTTTTTGTCGTAGAAATACCAGCGCTCGCGGGAGACGTCTATCTCAGCCACAAAGTACAAGGCCACGCCCTTGAACAAGGCGTCTTCCAACGGGGCGGGTATGTTGAAGTTCCATTGCATGGACACATACACCGAACCTTCGCTTTGCTCGACTTTGAGGTTTTGTAACTCGACCGCGGGTTCGCTCGCACTAGCCGTGGCGGGCAAGAGGCACACAACAGCGACGAGCGCGCAGCAAACGACCACCCTCAACAGCAGGCTTTTGCGCGCCGCGGCTAGGAGGAAATCAAGCCGGCAGGCGTTTTTCCAAGAGTGCGTAATAGAAACCATCGTGATCACCCGCCAGATTGTCGACGAGTGCGGCAGGTGTCAGGCTATTTTGGGGCCTTAAATGCCCCAGACAGGGGTGCAAAGTGCAGTCGGTGTTGTGTTCAACAAACGTTTTGACCTGTAACTCGCCTTCTTGCCGAAATACCGAGCAGGTGACGTAGAGCATCCGCCCGCCCGGCTTCAACAGGGGCCACAGCATTTTGAGCAGGTTTTTCTGAATGGCGGCGAGTTGCGCGATGTCGCTCGCCCGGCGCAACCAGCGCACATCGGGGTGACGGCGCACGATGCCTGAGGCGGAGCACGGGGCGTCCAAAAGGATGGCGTCAAACGGCTGGCCATCCCACCAGGTTTTGGGTTGCGCGGCGTCGGCTACAACAATTTCTGCTTTGAGCCCTAAGCGTTGCAGGTTTTGGTCTATGCGTTCACAGCGTTTGGCGTCTATGTCTAGAGCAACCACTTGGGGGCCTGGGCCAAGCATTTCTAGCAAATGGGCGGTTTTGCCGCCGGGTGCTGCGCAGGCATCTAAAACCCGCACAGTCGACTGATTTTTCTTGCCTTCGGCGATAAGGTTCTCAGACAACAGTCCTGCAAGCAAGATGGGCGCCGCACACTGCGCCGCAGGATCTTGCACCGACCACAGCCCGTCTGCAAAACCGGGAATGTCGTGCACGGCTCGGGCCTTGTCCAATACCAACCCATAGTCGCCCACAGGTAAAGCCGTCAAACCGACTTGCTCCCACTGCGCCAGCAATGCCTCACGCGAAGTACGCTGCACATTCACCCGCACCGCCATGGGTGCAGCTTGATTGTTAGCTTGCAAAATGCTTTGCCATTGCTCTGGGTAGTCGCGTTGCAATAACTCGATCCACCATAGTGGGTGGTTCCACTTGGCCACAACTCCATCACCCGCCAACACCAGAGCATCTCTCTCACGCAAAAACCTGCGCAAACAAGCGTTCAAGAAATTAGCCTGCCCCTGTGTATTGCGGTTCTTCTTTGCCGCCTCCACCGTTTGATTCACCAAAGTATGCGGGTCATAAGGTGCCGCCGCTTCATCCCAGGCCAAAGCCAAAGCGGAACACAACAAAGCATCTGCCAAAGGTGCAGGTGTGCGGCTCACCAACTGGTCACGCAAAGCTTGGGCGCGCCCCAGTTGGCGCAACACATGAAACAACAAAGCTTGCACACCGGGTCGCAATGCAGGCGCAACCGCATCGAGTGCTGCGGTGCCTGACGTGCCTTTGCGAATTTGAACCAACGCGAGCGCAACGGCTTGTAACTGTTGCCACAGCGCCACTGGCTGGGCGTGCGTCATACCAAGGTGCGTCCTGGTTTGAAGGCAAATAAGCGGGCCATCAACAAGGCAGGAAACATATCGATGGCTTCGTTGTAGCGCAACACGGCTTGGTTAAAGCGCTCTAAGTCGGGTTGGATAGAAATACTGAGCTCGGTCCATCGTTGCGTAAGTTCCACGGGAACAGACACGTAATACACATCGGGATGCGTCAACGCTTCCCAGGCATCTTGCAAGTCATGGCTGGTGGCAACCAGGGCTTTTGCAGATGAAGGCTCCAAAGGATGCTCTTGCATACGCGCCAAAGCCATGGCCGATAAATTGGCTGCCACTTGCAAGCGCGTCCAGTGGCCGGCACCCAGCTCAGGCGCCACGGCGGTTTGCCAGCCTGAGGGAGCGGTCACCGCTGCCGTCGTCGCATCTTGCACCAAACCTTGGTAGCGCAACATCATGTCTTCGAGCACCGCGAATTGGCGCGTGACCTGCGAGCGCAGGTCGACCAGACGCCGATACACGCCGACCGCCCAAAATACGCCCACGGCTATGAAGAGCCAAAACCACCAAGCATCGAACATGCAATTCTCCTGACAACAAAGGCCCTTGCGGGCCTTTGTATTTGAGGGTCAGTTTACGCTTCTTCGCCAGCGCCTTCGTCGGCGTGGGTTTCAGCGCCCGTGGACTCCGCCAGTTCGGCGGCTTCCGCTTCGGCAATGGCGCGGCGCTCAGCGTCGTCCATCGCATCTTTGACCTTGCGGGCCTTGTGATAGGCCATGCCGGTACCTGCAGGAATCAGGCGTCCGACGATGACGTTTTCTTTCAAGCCGCGCAATTCGTCGCGCTTGCCCATGATGGCCGCTTCGGTCAACACACGTGTGGTTTCTTGGAAAGAAGCCGCAGAGATGAACGAGTCGGTCGACAAAGACGCCTTGGTAATACCCAACAACAAGTTGCTGTAGGTCGCAGGGATCTTGCCTTCTTTGAGCAAGGCTTCGTTGGTGTTAAGAATTTCAGAGCGCTCGACTTGCTCGCCTGAAATATAGGTGGAGTCACCCACGCTCTCGACCACGACACGACGCAACATTTGGCGCACGATCACTTCGATGTGCTTGTCGTTGATCTTCACGCCTTGTAAGCGGTAGACGTCTTGCACTTCGTCGACGATGTAGCGGGCCAACTCTTCCATACCGAGCAAACGCAAGATGTCTTGTGGGTCGGCTGGGCCGTCCACTACGCTCTCGCCCTTGTTCACGACTTGGCCTTCGTGGACCAAGATGTTTTTCTCTTTAGGAATGAGCTCGTCCCACACTTTGCCTTCTGGGTCGGTGATTTGTAAGCGCACTTTGCCTTTGGTTTCTTTACCGAAGGACACGGTACCGGTCATCTCAGCCAACATGCCTTTGTCTTTCGGGCTACGGGCTTCGAACAACTCGGCCACACGTGGCAGACCACCAGTAATGTCGCGGGTCTTCTGGCCTTCGACCGGAATACGCGCCAACACTTCGCCAGGGCCCACGTCTTGGCCGTCGCGCACTTGGATCAAAGCGCCGATTTGGAAGCCAATCGTCACCGAATGGTCGGTGCCAGGGATCTTGACTTCTTTGCCAGCAGCGTCGATCAATTTCACTTGAGGACGCACCACCTTGGTAGAACCACGGCGCTTAGGGTCAATCACAACGAGGGTCGACAAGCCAGTGACTTCGTCTAATTGACGTGCCACGGTGAGGCCTTCTTCCACGTTTTCGAACTGCACCTTACCGGCAAATTCAGTGATGATGGGTCGTGTCAACGGATCCCAGTTCGCCAAAATCGCACCGGCCTTCAAGGTCTGGTCAGCTTTGACGGAAAGAATCGCGCCATATGGCACTTTGTGACGCTCACGCTCGCGACCGTGTTCGTCATGGATGACGATCTCACCTGAGCGAGAAATCACGACCAGCTCGCCTTTGCTGTTGGTCACATAGCGCATGGTGGCGTTAAAGCCAATCACCCCGTTCGATTTCGCTTCCACGCTGGAGGCAACTGCCGCACGTGACGCCGCACCACCGATGTGGAAGGTACGCATGGTCAACTGGGTACCAGGTTCGCCGATGGATTGCGCAGCAATCACACCCACGGCCTCGCCGTTGTTGACCAAACCACCACGGCCCAAGTCGCGGCCGTAGCACATGGCGCACAAACCAAAGCGTGTGTCGCAGTTCAATGCCGTACGCACTTTGACTTCGTCGACGCCCAACACTTCGAGCTCGTCGATCAAGTCTTCGTCGAGCATGGTGCCGGCTTTGGCCAACACAGCGCGTGTTTCTGGATGCACCACATCTTCAGCCGCCATGCGGCCCAAGATACGGTCACGCAAAGATTCGATCACTTCACCACCTTCGACGATAGCGCGCATGACTTGTCCGTTGCTGGTGCCGCAATCCAAATCGGTCACGACCAAGTCTTGGGTCACGTCGACCAAACGGCGGGTCAGGTAGCCTGAGTTCGCTGTCTTCAACGCGGTATCGGCCAAGCCTTTACGTGCGCCGTGTGTCGAGATGAAGTACTGCAACACGTTCAAGCCTTCGCGGAAGTTCGCGGTAATCGGCGTTTCAATGATCGAGCCATCAGGCTTGGCCATCAAACCGCGCATACCGGCCAACTGGCGAATCTGCGCAGCAGAACCACGGGCACCGGAGTCGGCCATCATGTAGATGGAGTTGAACGACTCTTGCTCGACTTCTTTGCCATGGCGGTCGATGGTTTTCTCTTTGCGGAGTTGGTCCATCATCACCTTGGACACGGCGTCACCCGCTTTGCCCCAGATGTCAACCACTTTGTTGTAACGCTCGCCAGAAGTCACCAGACCCGACACGTATTGCTGTTCGATGTCTTTCACTTCTTTTTCTGACGCAGCAATGATGGCGTGCTTCTCATGCGGCACCAACATGTCGTCCACGCAGATGGAGATACCAGCGCGTGTTGCCAAGCGGAAGCCGTTTTGCAACAGCTTGTCGGCGAACACCACGGTTTCTTTCAATCCACACTTACGGAAAGAGGTGTTGATGAGTTTAGAAATTTCTTTCTTCTTCAACGCTTTGTTGATGTTGGAGAAAGGCAAGCCCTTAGGCAAGATTTCAGACAACAAGGCACGGCCAACCGTAGTCTCTACCAAGCCAGTGGTGGATTCGAATTCACCCGTTTCTTTGTTCTTGATCCACTCGGTCATACGCACAGTGACGCGCGCAGTGAGTTCGGCTTGGCCCGCGTCTAAAGCGCGCTGCACTTCGCCGACATTGGCAAATACCAAACCTTCGCCCTTGCCGTTCACACGGTCACGGGTGGCGTAGTACAAGCCCAACACCACGTCTTGTGATGGAACGATAGAAGGCTCGCCGTTGGCAGGGAACAAGATGTTGTTCGAGGCCAACATCAAAGTGCGGGCTTCCATTTGTGCTTCGACCGACAACGGTACGTGCACCGCCATTTGGTCACCGTCGAAGTCAGCGTTAAAGGCTGAACACACGAGTGGGTGTAACTGAATGGCTTTGCCTTCGATCAAGATTGGTTCGAACGCTTGGATGCCCAAACGGTGCAGCGTAGGCGCACGGTTCAACATGACGGGGTGCTCTTTGATCACCTCTTCCAAGATGTCCCACACCACTGCTGAGCCGGATTCAACTTCCTTCTTCGCCGCTTTGATGGTGGTGGCAATGCCCATCGCCTCCAAACGCGAGAAGATGAATGGCTTGAACAACTCGAGCGCCATCAACTTGGGCAAACCGCACTGGTGCAGTTTCAAAGTCGGGCCTACGGTGATCACAGAACGGCCTGAATAGTCGACGCGCTTGCCCAGCAAGTTTTGACGGAAACGACCGCTCTTGCCTTTGATCATGTCGGCCAAAGACTTCAGTGCACGCTTGTTGGCGCCTGTCATAGCCTTACCGCGACGACCGTTGTCTATCAATGAATCGACCGCTTCTTGCAACATACGCTTTTCATTGCGCGCAATGATTTCTGGCGCTTTTAGTTCGAGCAAACGGCGCAGACGGCTGTTACGGTTGATGACGCGACGGTATAGGTCTTTCAAGTCAGAGGTCGCGAAACGACCGCCGTCTAGTGGGACCAACGGACGCAAGTCTGGTGGCAACACAGGCAGCACGGTCAAGACCATCCACTCAGGCTTGATGCCAGACTTCTTGAATGCTTCAAGCAATTTCAAACGCTTGGCGTTTTTCTTGATCTTGATTTCAGAGCCGGTCAAGTCGTTGCGTAGTTTTTCGATCTCGCTGTCGAGGTCGATCGCTTCGAGCAAGTCTTTGATACCTTCAGCGCCCATCTTGGCGATGAATTCGTCACCGTATTCGGTGACTTTGGCGTCGTAGTCGTCTTCGGTCATGATCGCGAATTTCTTCAGCGGGGTCATGCCGGGGTCGGTCACTACATATGCTTCAAAGTACAACACGCGTTCGATGTCACGCAATGTCATGTCGAGCACGAGGCCCAAACGTGATGGCAATGACTTCAAGAACCAGATGTGTGCGCAAGGAGCAGCCAAGTCAATGTGGCCCATACGGTCACGACGGACTTTGGTTTGCGTGACTTCAACGCCGCATTTTTCGCAAATGACACCGCGGTGCTTCAAACGCTTGTACTTGCCGCACAAACATTCGTAGTCTTTGATAGGGCCAAAAATCTTGGCGCAGAACAAACCATCACGCTCAGGCTTGAAGGTGCGGTAGTTGATGGTTTCGGGTTTTTTGACTTCACCGAAAGACCAAGAACGGATCTTCTCGGGTGAGGCCATACCGATTTTGATGGCATCGAAATGCTCATCGGGCGTGAACTGCTTGAACAGGTCGAGTAATGATTTCATGATTTAAACCTTTCGAACCTTGATTTATGAACGCTCGAGCTCGATGTCGATGCCGAGCGAACGAATTTCTTTGACCAACACGTTGAACGATTCGGGCATGCCCGCTTCGATCGCGTGTTCGCCTTTGACGATAGATTCGTATACCTTGGTACGGCCCTGCACGTCGTCGGATTTGACGGTGAGCATTTCCTGCAAGGTGTAAGAAGCACCATACGCCTCCAAAGCCCACACCTCCATCTCGCCGAAACGCTGTCCACCGAATTGGGCTTTGCCGCCCAAAGGTTGTTGCGTGACAAGTGAGTAAGGTCCGGTTGAACGGGCGTGCATTTTGTCGTCGACCAAGTGGTGCAACTTCAAGACGTGCATGTAACCGACGGTAGTGGGACGCTCAAAGGCTTCACCCGTGCGGCCATCAAACAGATGCGCTTGGGTGCGCGCAGCGGTCAAGCCCTTGGCTTTAACAACCTCGTCTGGATAAGCGAGTTTGAGCATGGTGCGGATGTCTTCTTCCGCAGCGCCGTCAAACACCGGTGTGGCAAACGGAATACCGTGCGAGAGGTTGCCCGCCATTTCCAAGATTTGCGCGTCGGTGAGTTTGTTCAAAGACTCTTTGCGACCGCTGGTGTTGTAGAGCTCTTCCATGAAGGTGCGCAATTCAGCCGCTTTGGCCTCTTCTTGCAGCATGTCGCCCAAGCGCTGGCCGATACCTTTTGCAGCCCAGCCCAAATGCACTTCCAGCACCTGGCCCACGTTCATACGTGATGGAACACCCAAGGGGTTCAGCACGATGTCGCAGGGT
The DNA here is from genome assembly GCA_947373745.1 of Burkholderiales bacterium. Lineage (GTDB taxonomy): Bacteria > Pseudomonadota > Gammaproteobacteria > Burkholderiales > Burkholderiaceae_C > Limnohabitans. Next base: position 9,206 of record CANBZB010000036.1, read on the forward strand.
GTGCCGTCTGCCATATAAGGCATGTCTTCAACCGGCACGATCTTGGAGACCACACCTTTGTTACCGTGGCGACCGGCCATCTTGTCACCAGGCTGCAAGCGACGCTTGACTGCCAAGTAAACCTTGACCATCTTCAACACACCGGCTGGCAACTCGTCGCCTTGGGTGAGCTTTTTACGCTTTTCTTCGAACGCGAGGTCAAAGCTGTGACGGGTTTGTTCCATCGCATTTTTGATGCTCTCGAGTTGGCTAGCCACGTCTTCGTCTGCAGGACGAATGTCGAACCAGTGGAACTTCTCAACTGAAGCCATATAAGCTTTGTCGATCTTGCTGCCTTTGGCCAATTTGTTGGGACCACCGTTAGCGGCTTTACCGACCAAGAGTTTTTCGATACGGTCAAACGCGTCGGCTTCAACGATGCGAAGCTGGTCGTTCAAGTCGAGACGGAAACGCTTCAACTCGTCGTCAATGATTTGCTGGGCACGCTTGTCACGCACGATGCCTTCACGGGTGAAGACTTGCACGTCGATCACAGTACCTTGCGAACCTTGGCTCACGCGCAAAGATGTGTCTTTCACATCGCTGGCTTTTTCGCCGAAGATGGCGCGCAACAATTTTTCTTCTGGTGTGAGCGTGGTCTCGCCTTTGGGAGTGACCTTGCCGACCAAGGTGTCACCAGGCTGCACTTCAGCGCCAACATAAATAATGCCGGAGTCGTCCAAACGGTTGAGTTGTTGCTCCGCCAAGTTTGGAATGTCACGGGTAATTTCTTCTGCGCCCAACTTGGTGTCACGCGCCATCACCACGAGTTCTTCGATGTGGATGGAGGTGTAGCGGTCTTCAGCCACCACACGCTCGCTGATCAAGATCGAGTCTTCGAAGTTGTAACCGTTCCAAGGCATGAACGCGACCAACATGTTTTGACCCAAGGCCAATTCACCGAGGTCGGTAGATGCGCCATCTGCAATCACGTCCAACTTGGCGATTTTGTCGCCACGCTTGACGATAGGACGCTGGTGGATGTTGGTGTTTTGGTTAGAGCGTTGGTATTTGATGAGGTTGTAGATGTCCACACCGACTTCGCCGGCTTGGGCTTCTGCATCGTTCACGCGCACCACGATACGGGTGGCATCGACATAGTCAACGACACCACCACGGCTAGCGGTCACCACAGTGCCCGAGTCGATCGCAGAGACGCGCTCGATACCGGTACCGACAAAGGCTTTTTCAGGACGCAACACAGGCACCGCTTGGCGCTGCATGTTCGCACCCATCAAGGCGCGGTTCGCGTCGTCGTGCTCGAGGAACGGCACGAGGGATGCAGCCACCGAGACGATCTGTGCAGGTGACACGTCCATGTACTGGATGCGCTCAGCGCCACACAGAATCGATTCGCCTTTTTCACGGGCAGAGACCAAGTCGCCGGTCAAACGGCCTTCGCCGTCTAGCGTAGCGTTGGCCTGCGCGATCACATATTTGCCTTCTTCGATGGCCGACAAGTAGTCGATATCCATCGTGACTTTGGCATCGACCACGCGACGGTACGGTGTTTCGATGAAACCGTATTCGTTCAAACGGGCATACAAAGCCAGTGAATTGATCAAACCAATGTTTGGACCTTCTGGTGTTTCGATGGGACACACACGACCGTAATGGGTCACGTGCACGTCACGCACTTCGAAGCCTGCGCGTTCGCGGGTCAAACCACCTGGGCCTAGGGCGGAGACGCGACGCTTGTGCGTGATCTCTGACAAGGGATTGGTTTGGTCCATGAACTGCGACAGTTGTGAGGCGCCAAAGAATTCTTTCAATGCAGCAGAGATAGGCTTGCTGTTGATCAAGTCGTGCGGCATCAAAGGCTCTTGCTCGGCTTGGCCCAAACGCTCTTTCACGGCTTTTTCGATACGTGCCAAACCTGTGCGGTATTGGTTCTCGGCCAGTTCACCGACGCAACGCACACGGCGGTTGCCTAAGTGGTCGATGTCATCAACTTCGCCACGGCCGTTGCGCAAGTCGACCAAGATTTTGACGACAGACAAGATGTCGTCGTTAGTCAAGACCATGGGGCCAGTAGATTCAGTGATGCCAACCTTGGCATTGAACTTCATACGACCGACGCGCGATAGGTCATACGTGTCTGGGTTGTAGAACAGGCGTTGGAACAAAGCTTGCACTGCGTCTTCGGTTGGTGGCTCGCCAGGGCGCATCATGCGGTAGATGGCGACACGGGCTGCGAACTCGTCAATGGTCTCGTCCACGCGCAATGTTTGCGACATGTAAGCACCTTGGTCGAGTTCGTTGGTGTAGATGCAATGCAGCTCTTGTACGCCAGCTTCGCGCAATTTCTTGAGCAAGGCTTCTGTCAACTCGTCATTAGCACGGGCGATCAATTCACCGGTATCTGTGTCGATGATGTTCTTGGCAATGACGCGACCCACGAGGAAGTCTTCTGGCACGCTGATGTGCGTGGTTTTGCTTTCTTCCAATTCGCGGGTGTGGCGTGCGGTGACGCGCTTGTCTTTGGCCACGATGACTTTGCCGGATTTGTCGGTGATGTCGAAACGGGCGACTTCACCACGCAGCCGCTCGGCGACAAATTCCATTTGTGCGCCGCTGTCCATCAAACGGAAGCTATCGTTCACAAAGAAGTTGGCAAGAATGGTTTCTTGTGTCAGGCCAATCGCTTTGAGCAAAATGGTGACAGGCATTTTGCGGCGACGGTCGACGCGGAAATACAAAAGGTCTTTCGGGTCGAATTCAAAGTCGAGCCACGAACCGCGATAAGGAATGATGCGGGCGCTGAACAACAATTTGCCAGAGCTGTGGGTCTTACCCTTGTCATGTTCAAAGAACACGCCAGGTGAACGGTGCAACTGAGACACGATCACGCGCTCGGTACCGTTGATGATGAATGAGCCTTTGTCTGTCATCAAAGGCACTTCGCCCATGTAGACCTCTTGCTCTTTCACTTCTTTCACCACTTTAGATTGCGGCGTGGAAGACTCGCGGTCATAAATGATGAGTTGCACACGTGCGCGCACGGCTGACGAATACGTCAAACCGCGGGTTTGGCATTCGCGCACATCGAATGCGGGACGGGCCAAGTTGTATTCGAGATATTTCATCTCGACAAAACCGTTGTGCGACACGATAGGGAATGCCGCTTCAAATGCAGCTTGCAAACCTTCTTGGGTGCGTTTTTTAGGGGCTACGTCGGCTTGCAAAAAAGCGGTGTACGCGTCTTTTTGCATTTGCAACAAATAAGGAACTTCCAGCACGCTGTCGCGGCTTCCGAAACTTTTGCGGATGCGCTTGCGTTCGGTGAATGTATAGGCCATGAGATCTCCGGGATTGATCGCTCAAAACTGTTGCCGCTCTACGCGTATCTCGCGCAAAGCAACGGGCTTGGTCGCTGGCCTCTACCAGCGTTGGCGGACGGTTGCGCATTGCACGCAACCCGAACCAAGGCATCTTCTGCAGTTGGGGTCAGAAGACACTCAAAAATCTTTTGACTTTAAAAAAGCGGTGCCGCTTTTTAAAATTTCATACAAATTTTTGGGTGCGCTCTGAGAGCACAAAAGGCTGAAGGCCGTTTCGGGCGCTTCAGCCTATGGGAAGAGTGAAATTACTTCAGCTCAACCTTAGCACCAGCTTCTTCGAGCTTCTTCTTAGCGGCTTCGGCGTCAGCCTTAGATGCGCCTTCTTTCACAGCCTTAGGAGCGCCGTCGACCATGTCTTTGGCTTCCTTCAGACCCAAACCAGTGATTTCACGCACGGCCTTGATGACGGAGACCTTGTTGGCACCCGCTTCCACCAACATGACGTTGAATTCAGTTTTCTCTTCAGCAGCAGCAGCGCCACCGCCACCACCTGCGGCAGCAGGCGCTGCCATAGCTGCGGCGCTTACGCCAAATTTCTCTTCGATGGCTTTCACCAATTCGTTGAGTTCCATGACCGTCATGCTGTCGAGCGCGGTCAAAAATGCGTCTTTATCGAATGCCATTTTTATTTCCTAACAATTAATTTAAAACAGTTGAAGCTGGCCTTATGCGGCTACAGCTTCGCCCTCGCCTTTTTTGGCAGCCAACGCGCCCAACACCACTGCGGTGCGAGACATCGGTGACATCAACAAGCCGCACAACTGCGCCAACAACACTTCTTTCGAAGGAATGTTTGCCAATTGCTTCACGCCGTTCACGTCTAAAGCCTTGCCTGCAAATGCGCCACCGCGAATCACCAACTTGTCGTTGGTTTTTGCGAAGTCGGCCACTACCTTAGCGGCAGCGACTGCATCAACAGAAAAGCCATAGATCAGCGGACCGGTCATCTGGTCCGACACAACTTCAAATGCGCTACCAGCGACGGCACGGCGGGCTAAGGTGTTTTTCAACACACTTAAGCTCACACCTGTGCTGCGTGCTTTATTGCGCAGTTTGGTCATGTCCGCAACCGTGATGCCGCGGTATTCCGCCATCACCAGCGTTTGAGCTTGTGCGGCGAGCGTGGTCACTTCAGAAATGACCGCTTCTTTCTCACTGCGATTCAGACTCAAAGTCTTCTCCTTTAAATGTGTTCGCAAGCTTGGAGCTTTTGAACACGTCACTTTTGCAGCGACCTAACTGTCAGGAAGATTCCGTTCAGCGGGATCGCCATCTGCGTTGGTTGATAGATTAAGTATGGTCAAGCCATACACCAACGGTCTTGGATGGCCTGTTGCAACTCTTGCGAATTACTTCAGCCCACCACTCAGGGCCACGCCGTCAGGCAGGGCCCAGATTGTTGAACGCTATTACGCGCTCAGTGTTTGTGTATCGACGCGAACGCCCACGCCCATGGTGGACGAGACGGCCACTTTGCGCAGGTAAATACCTTTGCTGGATGGTGGCTTCGATTTGTTGAGTGCTTCGACCAATGCTGCCAAGTTGCCCTGGAGCTTGTCAGCGTCGAATGAACGACGGCCGATGGTGGCGTGCACGATACCGGCTTTGTCCACACGAAACTGCACCTGACCGGCTTTGGCATTTTTCACAGCCGTTGCGACGTCTGGTGTCACCGTACCCACTTTGGGGTTTGGCATCAGACCGCGTGGGCCCAAGATTTGACCCAAGGTACCGACCACACGCATGGCGTCTGGTGCAGCGATCACCACGTCAAATGGCATATCGCCGGCTTTGACCATGGCAGCCAAGTCATCCATACCAACGATGTCTGCACCAGCGGCTTTGGCTTCTTCAGCTTTAGCGCCTTGTGCGAACACCGCGACGCGGGCTGTTTTACCGGTGCCGTTAGGCAAGACCACAGCGCCACGCACCACTTGGTCTGACTTCTTCGCGTCAATACCGAGTTGCACGGCCACGTCGATTGACTCGTCGAACTTCGCAGTTGCGCACTCTTTGACGATGCCGATGGCGTCCGCTAAGGGGTACAACTTGTTACTGTCGACTTTGCCTGCAAAGGCTTTTTGTTTTTTGGTCAGCTTAGACATTTACACGCCCTCCACTGTCACGCCCATCGAACGGGCAGAGCCGGCGATGATGCGTACGGCTGCGTCGAGGTCAGCTGCGTTCAAATCTTCCATTTTTGTTTTGGCGATTTCTTCGAGCTGTGCGCGTGTGATTTTGCCCACCTTGTCGACGTGAGGACGCGCAGATCCTTTGTCGAGCTTGATGGCCTTCTTGATCAAGGTCGTCGCTGGCGGCGTCTTGATAATGAAGGTGAATGATTTGTCTGCAAATGCGGTGATGACCACAGGCAACGGCAGACCAGGCTCAACGCCTTGGGTCTGGGCGTTGAACGCCTTGCAGAATTCCATGATGTTCAAACCACGTTGACCCAATGCTGGGCCAATCGGTGGCGATGGATTGGCTTTACCAGCTGGCACTTGCAGCTTGATGAAGCCGACGATTTTTTTCGCCATGCTTTTTCTCCTTGCGGGTAAAAACGCTTAAGGCTTTTCAGCCATCGGCTCCCCGGGGGTTAACGACTCTTTTTCAACCACTTGGCACCGAGTCGGGTGGCGCCAAGTTTTGTTTTTTGCTTTAGCTTGCTTCGCTTTGCTATTGCAATAACCAATATTTCTATTGGCTAAATTTTTAATCTTTTATCAAAAGACTTAGGTTTTTTCGATTTGTCCGAACTCCAACTCAACGGGTGTGCTGCGGCCAAAAATCATGACCGACACACGCACTTTGTTTTTCTCGTAATTAACTTCTTCGATTGAGCCATTGAAGTCGGTGAAGGGGCCTTCTTTGACGCGAATGAATTCGCCAACCATGAACTCGACTTTGTGACGTGGTTTGTCCACGCCGTCTTGCATTTGGCTGACGATTTTTTGAACTTCAGCCTCAGAGATAGGCGACGGACGGGTTTTCGCACCGCCCACAAAGCCAGTGACCTTGTTGGTGTGCTTGACCAAATGCCATGACTCATCGTCCATGACCATTTCAACAAACACATAGCCGGGGAAGAATTTACGTTCAGCGGTTTTGCGCTGACCGTTTTTCATCTCAACGACTTCTTCGGTCGGCACCAAGATGCGGCCGAATTTGTTGTCCATGCCGGCGCGCGCAATACTTTCGCGGATATTGCGCTCCACAGCTTTTTCCATGCCCGAATAAGCATGGACCACATACCAGCGGAAATCTGGATTGGTAGGGGCTGCTGGCACAGCAGATGGCATTGGCAAGTCTGCCGCCGCGTTGTCGAGGATGTCTGTCATTATTTTTTCCATCCCAAAATCAAGTCGTAAAACACCCATTCGAGTGTTTTATCGGTGAACCACAAGAACGCAGCCATGATGACCACAAAACCAAACACGTAAAGCGTCATTTGTGTTGACTCTTTGCGCGTGGGCCACACTACTTTTTTTACTTCACGCCATGCGTCTGAACCAAACGCCACCAACTGGCGGCCCGGAATAGACAACAAGAACATCACCACAGCCGCAACCAAGCCAGCCACCAGGGCCAACCACTGCGCAATGACACCCTGTGGCGCCAAGGCATAAAAACCCGCCACAGCAGCGACCACCAACAGTCCAACCAAGACCAATTTGGCCTTGTCGCCTGCCGTCGATACGGTTTCAATATTTGCTGCTGACATGATGTACTAATGAATTCCTGAACCGGTTACTGACACTTCAATTAAAGACACAGATTACGACGTTGCTTAAGACACCAAAGCCCGCCATGAAAAGCGGGCTTTTTTGCCACCTACCGCAAAGCTACAGTGGCAGGGGCGGAGGGAATCGAACCCCCATCGACGGTTTTGGAAACCGCAACTTTACCACTAAGCTACGCCCCTAAATCTAGCGATTAGGCGATCACCTTAGCAACCACACCGGCGCCAACTGTCTTACCGCCTTCGCGGATGGCGA
>CANBZB010000037.1 GCA_947373745.1 Burkholderiales bacterium
TCTTCCAGGTCCTATAGATGTTGTAAACGCTTTTGGCACGCTGACTTACAAAGGCGTTTTAACCCAATATTTAGAAGATAGCGTTGTGCGTCTGGCTGTAGGCGCCGCTTTTGGGATTGCTATAGGGATACCTTTGGGGGTCTTGGTCGGGCTGAGTGACCGAGTACGACAGGCCGTATGGCCGCTCTTGCTATTTTTTCAAGCAATTGGTGATATTGCCTGGCTGCCTATTTTGTTAGTGTGGTTTGGTTTTAGCTTGACCACTATGACGTTGGTGATTGTCTATACGGTTCTTTTCCCCATTGTTTTAAATACTTCTCTTGGCGTGCGATCTGTTTCAACTGACTTACACCGCGCTGCATTTAGTCTTGGCGCCTCCAAATTGCGCGTCATATGGGAGGTTGTTTTACCAGGCGCGTTACCCAACATCATGACAGGCCTTCGTAATGGCTTGGGTTATGGATGGCGCGCCTTGATAGCGACTGAAATTATTGTGGGTACGAGTGGTATTGGCTTCATGATGTTTGATGCAAGACGCGCTGGGTCAGTCGTTGAAATTTTGCTTGGCATGGTTGTGCTGGGAACACTTTGGTATGTGGTCGACAGTTGGGTACTTGCGCCCATAGAACGTGCGACTGGTAAACGTTGGGGACTTGTTACACAATGAAAAGTTTGACCATTCAAAATCTGTCAAAGACATATTTCGATCCTTATGCAGGCGCAAATGTCACGGCTGTTCACGATATTTCTCTGAACGTCAAACAAGGTGAGTTTGTTTCTATCGTCGGCCCATCAGGATGCGGAAAAACGACTTTGCTCAATATGCTTGCTGGATTTATCCCTCCATCGACCGGTTCCATCATGATCGATGACAAGCCTGTCAAAGGTCCGGGCGCTGACAGGGGTGTTGTGTTCCAAACCTTCGCCCTCTTCCCATGGAAAACCGTTTTGGAAAACGTAGGCTTTGGTCCACGTATGCGGGGCATTCCTAAAGCGGAATGCGACCGCATTGCACGTGAATTTCTATCGCTCGTAGGACTAGAGCACGCAGCAGAAAGATACCCCAACGAATTGTCGGGTGGCATGCAACAGCGCGTGGGTGTGGTGCGGGCTTTGGCTAACAATCCAGACGTTTTGCTGATGGACGAACCGTTTGCGAGTGTCGATGCACAAACGCGTATGACTTTGCAAGAGGAATTAACCCGCATTTGGCAAGAACGTCGCCCTACTATTCTTTTTATCACCCATGATGTGGCGGAGTCTGTATTTCTAGCGGATCGCGTGGTTGTGTTGAGCAAAGGTCGCGTTCTAGAAGACATGCCAATTGCACTAGAACGCCCTAGGGTATGGGAGCATTTGATCGAAGACGACACCTTCAAAGCATTGAGTGCACAAGTACTGCATAAGGTGCGTTCTGCATGAGGTTGTGGCAATCGATTCATCAATCTATGCAAGGACGAATTGTCTCTGCTGGCATATTGCTATACGTTGTGTGGCAAATCTATTTGGGCGTGACGGCTCCTGGAAAAGTCGCAGAGAGTCTGCGTGAGGGCAAAGGCAAAGTGAATGTGCAAGTTGTTTTGCCTTTCACTCCAGACCGCTTTCATGTAATGGCCATGCAACAGTTTGGTCGCGTATCTGGAACCGAAGACACATCGATCGAAGTTCGTGGGGTGAAGCGGGATGATTTATCAGGCCTTGCGCGCCCTTTTTGGGTAAAACGTATAGAACCACTAAAAGGAGACTGAACATGTTATTGAAAAAATTGATGTTGTGCCTGTGCTTATTAGCACCAGGACTCACCATGTCGCAAGACTTGGTCAAGATGAAAGCCGGCATGGTGGCTGGCATTGACCAAATAGGATTGCCCATTGCCCTAGAGCGTGGTTTCTTTGAGAAATGGGGTTTAGATGTGACCATTGCACGTCCTTATGCGACGGGTGTGGATGCATTAAATTCTTTACAAGCAGGCGAAAACGACATGTTGCAAGTTGGTGTTCCCATGATTGGCGCAGTGCTACGCGGCATGGATTTAGTGGCACTAGGCAACTACAGTGGGAGTGCCCATAAATTAGGAGGTGACGCTACCATCGCCTTAATTGCTGGTGCCGGCTCTGGCATTGTCAAAGGTGATCTCAAATCACTCAAAGGTAAAAAGATTGCAGCTTCTTTTGGCACGATCAATCACCTGTATGTTTTGGGATTGCTTGAAAAAGCGGGGCTCACACCTGCAGATGTGACACTCGTCAATACACCACCCCCAGACATGACGGTTGCTCTTTTAGCCAAAGGTATCGACGCTTTTGCTTGCTGGGACCCTGTACCTATCATTGCGTTGAAAGACGTACCCGGTGCTATTGAAGTGATCCGCGGCGGAGATGTCATCTCTTATGTAGGCTTCAATGTTGCTCTACGTCCTTGGGTTGAAAAGAATGGCGCAACCATTGAAAAGTTTCTTGCCGCCGTCTCTGAGGCAGACCAATGGATGCGCGCCAATCCAAAAGCCGCCGCCCAAGTTGCAACACGCTGGATTCCCGGACTCAAACAGGATGTCGCAGAAGCTGCGATGCAGTTCAACATCCAACAAGCTGACCGCCGCTTGTCTATCAACAACTACAAGGCCTTGTGGAGCGCTGAAGACCGTTTGAACCGCTTAGGCTTTATCAAATCAACATTTGATGTCAACAAACATATCGAGCCTAAGCATATGCTCAAAGTCATGAAAGACAACCCAAAGTTATTTTCTGATTTACCGGCTATTCCAGCCAATGCCATGATTGGTTCAGGTTACGTTTTTAAACCTTAACGTAAATAGACCAACTAATAAATGGGGCCCCTAGGGGCCCCATTTTTTTTTAACGAATGAATTGATCTATATACCCAGCACCTAGACCCACATCGGCATAGTGCTTGCGACACATCTCTATCTTGGTAAACACATCTTCATACCCAGTGGTCTGACCTTTGTCGTCAACATAAACCATAGCCCCATGGATATTGAATTGGGTAATCATTTCTGGCTCGCCCACGACTTCGTCGACCACCAAGGTATGAATTTCACCCGGCGGTTCATAGACGAAGGAGCCAGCGGTGGCGACCCAGTCATGCTCTAAATAACGCCACGCACCTTTGATGACATAGCCCGTGACCCACGATGGATGGATATGGCGTGACAAAACGCCCGACTTGCGCACACGCAACAAATTGCACCAACTACCCGTAACGGTATTCATCAAAAGCGGACGAAACCATACATCTGGTGCTTGAGGAACCCACACGCGCTCGTCGTCTGGAATGGCAGGTATCGCTATTTCGGCTTTGATGCCTGGTTGCTGAACTATGGGTGTCATCGCAAATAACTTTCTTGATTAAGAGATCAAATAACCGCCGTCTACAGGAAGTATGACGCCTGTCACGAATTGGGCTTGTGGGCTTGCCAAGAACATTACGGGGCCAGCAATATCGGCTGGAGTGCCCCAACGCTTCATAGGCGTGCGCGCCAATATAGGAGCGGCACGTTGCGGGTCGTCTTGTAAAGCCTGCGTGAGTGGTGTTGCAATCCAACCTGGCGCCACAGCATTCACACGTATGCCGTCATCGGCATAGGCAATGGCCAATGACTTGGTAAGTTGGGCAACGCCACCCTTGCTAGCGCTATAGCCCGGAACTAAGCCACCGCCGAAGAAACTCAGCATAGAAGCCGTATTCACGATACAACCACGCCTTGCTTTGAGTCCTTCGCGCGCAGCTGCGCAGACGCGCATAGTTCCATTGAGATTAATGTCTACTGTGCGTGCGAATGCTTCGGTCTCTAACTCAAGAGAACGTTGGATCACGCCAGCACAGTTCACCACTACATCGAGCTCGCCAATACCTTTGACCATGCGTTGAACAGCAACATCATCTCGTACGTCTAAAACACGAAAGTCGATGCCTTTGTTATCTGCCACCGATGCGGCTCTTTGTACCTCTTGCTCTGTTGCGCCTGTGGCTATTACTTGCGCACTATCACGCTGAAAGGCTTGGGCGATGGCTTCGCCTATGCCGCTGGAGGCGCCGGTAATGAAAACGCGACGAAGGGTCATAGATTACTCAAATTTAAGGTTACCGTTTTTAACCACGCGGTTCCATTTGTCAATTTCAGCAGGTATGCGCTTCTCCACTGAATCGACGGTGCCGCCCGTGATGGTGATACCTAAGGAGCTTAGTTTTTCGCGTACTTCAGGCGTTTTGAGTATGAGGTTTACTTCTTTGTTCAGCATTGACACGATGTCTTTAGAAGTACCAGCAGGCGCAAACAATGTGTAATTGGTTGCTGACTCATAGCCTGTAATACCTGCTTCAGCCATAGTTGGAACGTCTGGAATAGCGTTGGATCGGGTTGCACTGGCCACTGCGAGTGCACGCACCTTGCCAGACTTGATATGCGGCAAATGCGGAGGCAAGCTGTCAAATGCCATAGGCACACGCCCGGCCAATAAGTCTGGCAATAACTGTGTTGAACCTTTGTAAGGGACATGCACTAAATCAACGCCAGCCATTTGCTTGAACATTTCTCCGTTCAAATGTTGCAAACCACCCAAACCGGAAGAAGCAAAACTTAGTTCACCGGGTTTGGCTTTCGCCATGGCAATCAGTTCTTTCACATTGCGGGCCGCGAAATCTGCATTCACAACCAACACGACCGTACCGTAACCCAACTCTGCAATAGGTGCGAAGTCTTTACGCAAATCAAAGCCGAGGCTTTTGTGCACATGGGGTGCTATCGCATAGTCTGTGATGCTGCCTAGCATCAAGGTGTAACCATCCGCGGGGCTTTTTGCAAGCGCATCCGCGCCTATGGTGCCAGCTGCGCCGGGTTTGTTGTCAACCACAATCGCTTGGTTTAAGCGCGCAGATAGTTTTTCACCAAGCAAACGCGCTACTGAATCAACACCGCCGCCTGCTGGGTAAGGCGCGATCAATTTGATAGTGCGATTCGGATAGCTTTGGGCGAATACCTGGGGAACAGCTAAAAGACTAGCAAGCGATAAGGTCGCGACAGTTTTGAAGGTTAGACGCCTTGGTTTTGAAATCTCAAACATGCAACACCCTTAAAACAATTGCCAAGGTGCTGGATCGAAAATAAATTCAGTGCCTTTTTTACGCAGCACGCCGATGCCTGGGAATGGCAGATGCACGGCAGCAATAGGTATTGACTCTTTCACTACCGTATCGAAGATAGACAAACGGGTAGCGCGCGCTTTGGATTGGTCCCAATCAAAAGCCACTGTAATTTCGGGACGGGGGAATTGCACAGGTGCTACGTGAATGGTGTCACCAATGGCAAGCAGTTTTGCATTGCCAGACTGCACCAAATAGCAGCTGTGTCCAGGTGAGTGCCCCACAGCCTCTACAGATTTGATGCCAGGCGTGAGTTCTTCACCCAATCGAAACGGTTTAATTTGATTTCCGTAGGCAGCCACTGCCCGCTTGGCCGGCATAAAACGTGGTTTCTGGTTGTCCGCAGCTTTCGCCTCTTCAGCTGGATTGGCCCAAAAATCCATATCGTCTTTAGAAATACGCAATATGGCGTTAGGGAACATTTTTCCGCCCTCGGGTGTGACGGTGCCGTGCAAATGGTCGCCATGCGAATGGGTGATGTAGACCTCGTCAATTTGTGCCGGGTCAATACCGGCTGCAGCCAAGCATTGGGGTAGGCGACCTGCCGTAGGACCCAACATTTTTGCGCCACCCGCATCGAGCAATACTAGTTTTTCGCCGGTATTCACTAGAAACGTGTTGACGGGAAGGCGCATAGGACCGTCTGGCCAACCACCCGCGTTGAGCATCGACTTGACCATGGCGGGGTCGGCTTGCAAAACAGCAGGAGGGATGTCAATGTAGCCATCCAACATGCTGGTGACTTCGAAAGCACCTAACTTCATGCGGTGCACGCTGATGACTTGACTACCAGCTATAGGAGCCTTACCGAAAACAGAAGGTACCAGCGCAGGCAGTATGGTGAGTGCGGCACCAGTTTGTAAAAGTTGTCTGCGAGATAGAGTGCGAGAAATGCTCATGTAATGCTTCCAATAAGTAATGAAATGATGGATGTGTTTCGGCTTTAAATGTACGAACTTATAGACTAACAACCCCTACCCGAAAACCCTAGGGTTATCTATAAGATCGTCTTGGGAATATCTACTCAAAGTACGGGCAAGAACCAACCCTTGTCTGCTTTGAGTAGAAACTTATGGTCACCCAACCACTTCACCAATTTAGGATTCGCGTTATCAACACCGCCCGCTTGCCGAACCCACAAATACCCATTGGCTTGGTCTCTTTCATCAAACACTTGGGCACCCGGATATTTGGCGACGACGGAAAGAAGTTCTGAATGGGTCAGTAAGTTCTTAATCAATACGTCACTTTTGGAGGGAACGCCGTCTTGCTTGGGTGTAGTTGGCGCAACCACCTCAGGTGTTGAAGGCCTTACAACTCCTTCAGTAGATTCAGTGTTTTCGGTAACAACAGCTGGTTGTGATTTTTTGTGTAGTGCCACCACACCCAAAACTTTTAACAGTAATTTGCATACCTCAGGGCAAAACGCAGTTCCTGAATAATCATTGATAAGCAATGCGGCATCTCTGGGCGAAAGTTGTTCTACATCTTTTTTCTTGATTTGAATTTCCTCAAAGGCTTCCACCACGGCGAGGACTCTTCCACCAAACGGAATAGCATCACCCCTGAGTCCATTTGGAAAGCCTGAACCATCAAATTTTTCGTGGTGTGTTCCTATGTAAAAAGCAATGCGCTCCATTTCATAGAGACCAGAAAGACAATCCTGTCCCGCTTTAGCATGTGCTTGATACAGTTTCTTGCTATAGCCACCTACTCCCTTGGTTAAGTTGCTAAGCGTTTCATCCGACAAGCCTATCTTGCCAATATCGTGCAAAAGACCCGCAATATAAATATCTTGCGTATCGTTTTGTGAGCAGTTAGCCGCTTTCGCCATACGTACAGCCAAATCTGCCACTGACTTTGAATGGGCCAGCAAGGCACTATCGCGAAGGCCAATTAGCGTTGAATAGGCTTTGACAGAGGCAATGTAGGAGCCTCTTAGTTCGTCGTACGAATTACTAAGCTCTGCCGTTCTTTCTTTGACTTTTTCTTCTAAGGTATTGACCATATCAGCCAGACTTAAATTTTGCTGCTTGGTCAACTCTAGTAAGTTGTCACGCTCACGTACTAACGCGCATCGCTCTAATGCAGACTTGATCGTGGAGACGACTTCTTCATCATTCCAAGGCTTGGTCAGATATCTATAAATCTCACCTTCATTGATGGCGGAAATAGCAGCCTTCAAATCCGCAGTGCCTGTAAGCATGAGGCGCATGACTTTGGGCCAACGCTCTCTGACCTGGGCCAAGAGCTCTGCGCCATTCATGCCTGGCATTTGCATGTCTGAGAGGACTAGGTGAAATTCTTTTTCTTCTAGTTTTTGTATAGCTTCTGCACCGCTAGCGGCTTCTTCAATATCAAAGCCAGACAGCATGAACATACGACGCAAAGCCGACAAGATATTGGGCTCGTCATCTACACACAAGATCTTGAAACTTGAAATATCCAACTGATCCAAGTGATCTTGCGAACTTAGTTGAGAATTTTCCAATGTGCAGCTTTTATAAATAAATATTGATAGTTTGGAATCTATGATAAATTAAAACTCTATGCGCACAAAGATATCTATTTCTAAAACCTTATTACAGTTTGTTTGCTTTTATGTTCTATGCATAGGAACTTCATATAGTGCGTGTTTAGGAGCGCAAATTAGCACTAAGGTGTATACATTCGATGTAGTGCCGCAATTTCCAGCCGCAAAAATCTATACCACCTGGTCCCCGCTGCTTCAAAGGATTGGACAAGACGCTGGACTTTGTTTTGAGTTGCGAGTTTCTCCCTCCATACCTGAATTCGAGCAACGATTCCTTAAAGGCGAGTCCGATTTCGCCTTTCTCAACCCCTACCACGCAGTGCTTGCCTATCAAAAGAAAAAGTATCAACCGCTGCTTGCAGATGCACAAGATCTTTTAACGGGCATATTGGTCGTACGATCTGACAACCCCATTAAAAATTTGAACGATCTCAAAGGGAAAAATGTCTCCTTCCCTGCACCCAACTCATTTGCGGCATCTCTACTAATTCGTGCGCAATTAGCAAAACAGAAAATCGAGATCAATCCAGTATTCGTGAAAACACACAGCAATGTGTATCGATCTGTAATCAATAAAGACGCCTTGGCTGGAGGCGGTGTAAACAACACGCTTGACAACGAAGCGCCCGAGGTGCGTCAACAATTGCGTGTGTTGTATGAAACGCCTGCTTATACGCCACACCCTATTGCCACACATCCTTCTGTCTCTTCAGAGGTTCGTGAACGTTTCCTCAAGGCGATGCTCAAACTCTCTCAGGACGAAGAGGGTCAAAAACTACTGGATGGCATCAACCTCAACAAGCCACGAGCTGTTAGCTACGCTAAGCATTACAAAGTTTTGGAATCTCTACAACTTGAGAAGTTTTTAGTCCTGACTGGTCAATGACATGCCACAGGGCCAAAGTCCTTCTTTTTGGAAAAGTTTTAAACCCGCTCTATTCATTGGTTTAGCGCTAGCAACTTTACAAATTTTTTCTGGATTAGCCGCTTATTACCAATCCAAAAACCTTTTGTGGGATAGCAAATACCAAACTGCACAAAATCTAACAATGGGTTTGATCGTCTCAGTGGTCGATCAGGTGGTGACGAAGGACTATGGCTCTATTGAGTCACGCATCCTGCAAACAATGTCCAATGCGGAGGTGGCTTCTGTTGTTCTAACGGATAGCTCAGGCAAAGTGATTTCAGCCCTCAAACGCGATATAGGAAAAGAACCCCATTTGGTATTTGATTTGAATTGGATTCAAACACCCGATTTAAACCAATCGACCTTGCAATCTAGGGATGAGGCTTACATCACCACTTGGGCGCCAGTTTCCCTTGGCGTGCATCTGGGCTGGGTTCGACTACAGACCTACAACTCACTCGACACTGCGGAACTAGGCAGTTTGCGACAACAAAATTTTCTGCTGTCTGGTTTGTCGATAGTCTCAGGCCTTTTGATTTTGGGCGTATTTTTATGGCGGACCTATTTCTCAGTGATCAAACGTGAACATATCACTGAGGCCAAGCTAGATGAGGCTACTAAGCGTTTAATGCAATCCGAAAAGCTTGCTTCATTAGGCGAGATGGCTGCTGGCGTTGCGCATGAGATCAACAACCCCGTGGGCTATGTTTCATCCAATTTAACAACTCTACAGAAGTATCTAACAGTTTATGAAGAAGTGTTAGATGCACCGGCAACAGATGAGACAGCAATGGCTGCATTAAAAAAGAGAGTTAACTTCTCTTTCATACGCAACGATGTGCGTAACCTGGTGAATGAGACGCAAGAAGGTGTTGAGCGCGTTAAAACCATCATCAAAGATTTAAAAGATTACGCCCGAACAAATACTTCCGCAAGCTATCTGCCCTCTGATATTCACGTAGGCTTGAAATCCACTTTAAATATTGCTAACAATCAAATTAAAAATCGTGCATCGATAAAACTAGATCTGGGGAATCTACCGCTCGTTGAGTGCGCTGCTTCACAAATCAATCAAGTAATTTTAAATTTGTTGGTGAATGCAGCACACGCCATTCCAGAGGATAGAGAAGGCCTCATTCACGTTAGAACGTCATCCGACGACGCGTTTGTTTTCATAGAGGTAGAAGACAATGGTTCAGGCATGTCGGATGACATTTTGCAAAAGATTTTTGATCCATTTTTTACCACCAAAGATCCCGGCAAAGGAACGGGTCTAGGGCTATCAGTATCACAAAAAATTATCCAAGACCATGGAGGCTCTTTGACAGTAGTGAGCTCTGTGGGGGTGGGCTCAATATTCAAAATATCGCTCCCAATTACCCAAACTAAATCAATCCAGGATAAGACCCACCATCTAACTGCAAGTTCTGCCCAGAAATAAATCCAGCCTGCGCACTACATAAAAACGCACACGCATCTGCAAATTCTTCAGGTGTTCCCATACGTTTGGCAGCGATGGTGTTGATGATTCTCTGACGCGCCTCTTCGTAAGTAATTTGGTGCAGCTTTACGAGTCGCTCGGCCAAGAACTCTTGCCTGGGTGTGTCTATGCGCTCAGGCAAAAGGTTATTGATCGTGACATTGTCTACAGCCACATCGAGAGATAGCGATTTACTAAATGCCGTTAAGCCAGTTCGGGCAGATGTTGAAAGTGCCATGTGCGGCCTTGGGCTTTTCACCATCGCAGAAGTAATGTTGACAATTCGGCCAAATTTTCGTTCGCGCATGCCTGGGACATAGCCGCGTATAAGCAGAATAGGCGCCAACATATTGGATTCAAGCGCATTGATCCATGCGTCGTGGTTCCAGTCAGACAACTGACCGGGCGCGGGGCCTGCATTGTTGTTGATCAGAATATCTGGATTTGGACAGGCATCAAAAATGGCTTGTCTGCCGGCCTCTGTTGCGATGTCGGCCAAGATGCTTTTAGCTTTGGTGCCTGTCTTCGCCTTGATATCAGCAATAGCTTTGTCTAATCGCTCTTGGTTACGACCATTGATAACAACGCTAGCACCTTCACGCGCTAAAGCAGTAGCGCATGCAAGTCCAAGGCCCTGGGAAGACGCGCATACCAGCGCAATTTTGTTTTTGATGCCTAAGTCCATAGATCAGATTACCCACCCAAATAATCGCTCTTACCAATCTCCACCCCGTTATGGCGCAATATGTTGTAAGCCGTGGTGATGTGGAAGTAAAAATTAGGGATGATCCAAGTCAGCACATATTGGTCGCCAATAAATTCGAATTTCCATTCACCAATGGAGAATTTGATTTCTTTCTTATCTGCCCCGTCAATTTGGTCAGGTTGGATGCTGTCAATAAAGGCGATTGTTTTGGCGATGCGCTCTTGCAACTCGGCAAAGGTCGATTCTTTGTCGTCGAACTTAGGTGGCTCAATACCAGCCAATCGTGCCAAACCGTTTTTAACTTGGTCACATGCTATTTGAACTTGCTTGGTAAGCGCAAACATATTGGGGAATAAGCGCGCGTCTAAAAATACTTTGCTGTCGATCTTTTTAGCGGTGCCGTGCTCCTCTGCTTTTTTCAAAATAGCGGCTAAGTTGCCGAGCATTTTTTTGAATTGCGGGACGGAAGCGTTATACATAGAAATTGCCATGGGGTTCTCCTTCGATCTCTGTATTTAACCCTAAAACCGCCTTCCATACGCGAACAAAACGCCCGCAGTACCCAATATGGCAACGTTCACTGAATCTTTGTCGGTGAAATCGTAACCAAATGCAGGAATGATGACGGGCGCAAAGCCTGCATGGCTAAACATCAAGGCGCCTTTGTGCTCACCTTCGTAACCGTAAATAACTCCAGCTGACAGTTTGAAGAATAGGCGCGGTGAACCCATCAAGCCATTCCACTGCTTGCCTGCATACAAATATGCCGACGGTTGACCAAAAGAATTTGTAAATAAAGCTAATCCACAAAAACGTCCACCACTGACATTGCGCTCTAAACCTACTAAGCGAACATGCTTGTAGTCAGCGCTGTCCGTCCAATGGTGGGTATAAGGTGATAGGGTGAGGCTCCAACGCGCATCTTCTTTTGGCTCTTTGCCGTTTTGATCATCCAATACATTGGGGCAGGGTTGCCAATTGCGCATTTGAAAATCTGCTGCATGGGCTTGGCTTAAAGCACATGCCAATGACAAACTAACGGTACTCAGAAAATTAAGAGAATACGGGCGGAGAGAAATCAAGGCGTTGCAGAAGTTTTGTAGCATTGATTGGCAGTCTAGTCTTTAATGCATACTTAAAACTGATCTAAACCAAATTCTCTGCAAATTCTCTATTTAAATGACAGCGTCCTGTTCTGATCCGCGCACACCAGTTTCTAAAACATCGGTGACTCACGTTCTCTATTTGCACGGTTTTCGCTCGTCGCCCCAATCTGCGAAAGCAAGTCGACTGGCAAGTTTGTTCAGCCAAAACTATCCCAATGTGCGTTGGTGGTGCCCACAACTGCCACCCTCACCGCTTGAAGCTTCTAAGCTCATCTTGGAAGGAACAGCCCACTGGCCTAAAGAGACCATGGCGGTTATTGGTTCTTCTTTGGGCGGGTTTTATGCATCTTGGATGGCGCACCTTTATGACTGCACGGCTGTTCTGATCAACCCCGCCATTGATCCTGCGCGCGATTTGGCCAAATATATTGGCGAACACAGTGTGTGGCACGACCCCAATGAACGCATTTACTTTGCGCCTGCCTATATTGAAGAGTTACACAATCTTTATGTAGGCGAATTCAAAGATCCGAAAAAAGTCTTTGCCTTGATCGCCAAAGGGGATGAAGTGTTGGATTGGCGGGAAATGACTGGGCGCTATCCAAGATGCCCACAACTGGTTTTAGAAGGGTCAGATCACGGCGTGAGTGATTTTGAATTACATCTACCTAGACTGATGCAATTCTTATTCGACTCCATTTAAAAATGCCAACCCTGCGCCTTCATACACGACTGGAAATAGTTAGCAGGCGTAGTCAATGGGCTGCCGTATTGCTGCGCAATGGCTAATTCGCACTGGCTGCTGTCAAAATCATATTGCATGGCGTTATTTTTTCTGGAGTCGTGATTTTTTGCAGGTAAGCCGGAGCAAGACGCAAGCACCAAAGCCGCAGAGATAAATGCTATTTTTTTAAATGACATAAGGTGCATAGGTGGCCTGTGCGTCGTGAAGTGATTTAAGCGAACTGTAATGCCGCCAAGCTGGCGTATAGACCGGCTTTGGCTATGAGCTCTTTGTGCGTGCCGTGCTCTACCAGTTTTCCTTTGTCGAGCACCCAAATGCAGTCTGCGCGTTGCACAGTTGCCAATCGGTGTGCAATCACTAGGGTTGTGCGGCCTTGCATCGCTTTTTCTAACGCTGCTTGCACCATACGCTCGCTGTGAGCGTCTAAGGCACTGGTGGCTTCGTCTAGCAACAACAAAGGTGGATTCTTCAAAATAGCACGGGCAATAGCAATACGTTGGCGCTGTCCGCCAGACAAACGCACACCGCGGTCTCCTAAATAGGTGTCATAGCCTTGCGGTAATTCAGCAATGAATTCTTGGGCAAACGCAGCCTCTGCCGCTGCTTGCACTTCTTCATCTGTAGCTTCTGGTTTGCCATAACGGATGTTCTCCATCACCGTGCCAGAGAAAACCACCGCCTCTTGCGGCACCACACCAATGCGTTGTCGCAAATCGTTCAAATCCATTTGATCGACTGCCACACCATCTAGCAAGACATCGCCGTTTTGTGGCGCATGGAATCGCATGAGCAAAGAAAACAATGTTGTTTTACCAGCGCCGCTTGGACCAACGATAGCCACCGTCTGACCCGCGTGGACTTCACCGGTCAATCCATTCAATGCCAATTGCGTTGGGCGCGAGGGGTAGTTGAAATTCACACCACGCAGTACCAAGCTCGAACCTTTTTCTGGCCAAGGCGCACGCTGTGGATGCGCAGGAGACTGCACATCCGATTGGCTGTGCAGCAATTCCATCAAACGCTCTGTCGCACCTGCGGCACGCAAGATGTCGCCATAGACCTCACCTAACACTGCAAAGGCGCTGGCCAACAAAATCACATACACAACCGTTTGACCCAACTCGCCTGCTGTGGTGGTGCCTGCTCGCACCGACAAAGTGCCTAAATACAAACCCCACAGCAGTGCAGCGCTAGACGTCATGATGATGAAGCCCACCAAAACAGAACGGGCACGTGTACGGCGCAGTGCTGTGCCAAGCGCTTGCGCGGTTGACGAGGTAAAACGTTCTGCCTCGCGTGTTTCTGCGGTGTAACTTTGAACAACTGGAATAGCGTTGAGCACTTCGGAGGCAATAGCACTCGAATCTGCAACGCGGTCTTGGCTGGCACGCGACAAGCGACGTACTCTGCGGCCCAAATACACACTCGGAAACACCACGACTGCCAACACACCGATGACTTGCAACATGAGCAATGGGTTGGTCCACACCAACATACCCATAGCACCGATACCCATGACCATATTGCGAAGGCCCATGGACAGGGATGAACCGACTACCGTTTGGACCAAGGTGGTGTCGCTGGTCAAGCGTGAGAGCACTTCGCCCGATTGGGTGGTTTCAAAAAATGTGGGGCTTTGTCTTAAAACATGGGCATAGACTTTGTTTTTGACATCCGCTGTGATTTTTTCGCCCAACCAACTCACGGTGTAAAAACGCGCCGCAGAAAAAACAGCCAAGGCGGCGGCGACTAAGAAAAGCTCAAAAAATTTGGTGGCTAAGACGTTGGGATTGGCTGGGTCGCCCAATCCTTGGTCTATCAATGTGCGCAAGGCCCAAGGAAAAGCCAAGGTCGTGCCAGCTGCCAGTATTAAAAAAAGTCCCGCACAAGCCACTTGGATGCGGTAAGGACGAATGAAAGGGAACAGGCCTGAGAGCGATTTGGGGGAAGATTTCATACCTTTTAATTATCTACACAATCAGAACGGGGCTCTGACATACGATTTGGACCTAAGTTTGCATACTAAGGATTACCCTAGAAAGTGTCAATCCAACTTGACAACTTAAGCCTTATCAAAGACGATAGCGTTAGTTCGAAATTTGGAATGCTTATGGCAAAAACCTTTCCCTTTGCAGCAATTGTTGGGCAAGACGAGATGGGCATGGCCCTTCAAATTGTTGCGGTAGATCCAACAGTGGGCGGTGTTTTGGTTCTCGGTGACAGAGGAACAGGCAAGTCCACCGCTGTCAGAGCGCTGGCAGATTTACTCCCCCCCATCGATGTTGTCCAAGCTTGCCCCTATGGTTGCTCACCCAAAGACGTCAGCGGTGCTTGTGATGTATGCGCAGAGTTAAAACAAACAGGCAAAGTCAAAACAGCCAAACGCCCTGTACCTGTCGTTGATTTGCCATTGGGCGCCACCGAAGACCGCGTGGTGGGCGCGTTGGATTTAGAAAAAGCCTTGTCGCAAGGCGTCAAGAAATTTGCGCCTGGCCTGTTAGCCCAAGCCAACAGAGGCTTCTTATATATAGACGAAGTCAACTTACTAGAAGACCATTTGGTGGATTTGCTGATCGACGTAGCCGCCTCAGGCGAAAACGTGGTGGAGCGCGAAGGCTTGAGCGTGCGCCATCCGGCCAAGTTTGTGTTGATTGGCAGTGGCAACCCAGAAGAGGGTGAATTGCGTCCGCAGTTGTTAGACCGATTTGGTTTGAGCGTGGAAGTGCGAACACCCCAAGACCTCGATGTGCGAGTGCAAGTGGTGAAACGCCGCGACGCATTTGACCGCGACCCCGAAGGTTTTAAAGCACAGTGGAGCGACGCCAATACCAAATTGCGTCAACGTATTCTCAAAGCCCAAAAATCTCTCCCCTCATTAGAAGTCCCAGACGATTTATTGCACACATGTGCCAAGGTCTGCCATGCATTGGGGACCGATGGACTGCGCGCCGAACTCACACTGATGCGCGCCACACGTGCATTCGCTGCTTTGAGCGGTGCTAAAAAAGTCAGCACAACCCATTTGCGCACGATTGCACCATTGGCTCTGCGCCATCGCTTGCGTCGCAATCCCTTGGACGACACTGGCTCAGGCGAGCGCGTACAACGCTGCTTGCAAGAGGTGCTCGGCTGATGCGTGATGCGTGGGATCTTGCGCAATTAGCTTTGTTGCTGTTGCAGGTGGATCCCCACGGTCTTGGTGGTGTGTGGTTGAAGTCGGGATATAGCCCCGCGCGGCAAACTTGGCTGGCACAACTCCAAGCATTAGGGCTACCAGTGATGCGTATGCCACACCACATTGACCAAGAACGCATGCTGGGTGGCATTGATTTAAGCGTCACGCTTGCGCAAGGCCGCGTGGCCGAACAAGTCGGTTTGTTGGCCCAAGCCAATGAAGGCATAGTGGTGGTGCCTATGTCTGAAAAACTTTCGCCACAAACGCTGGCTATGTTGTTGCAGGCCCACGACCAAGGACAGGTGCATGCCCTTGCTATAGGTGCCACACACGCCAGCCGTTTTGGTTTGGTGGCTCTGGATGAATCGCAAGAAGACGAGACAGGCGCCGCTAGCAAACTCAAAGAACGTTTGGCCTTGTG
>CANBZB010000038.1 GCA_947373745.1 Burkholderiales bacterium
TTATTCAGGTGTGATACCAGCAGCCTTGACCCATCCACCCCATTTTTTAATCTCAGCGTCGATGGTTTTGGCGAGGGTGGCAGAGTCTTCAACGTCCAAGTCAATGCCGACACCTTGGATTTTTTCGCGCACCTCTGGTTTGGCCATGACTGCCAAAAAGGCAGCCGAGGCCTTTTTATGGACATCGGCTGGTAGTCCAGCTGGCGCCATCAAACCGAACCATGCGCTGACGTTGTAGTCTTTGACCGTGTCGCCAATCGCGGGGACGTTGGGTGCTTTCCCCGCGCGCTTGCGGGTGGTGACGCCCAATCCACGCATACGTCCGCCATTCATTTGCGACACCGCATTGCCTACGTCAGCAAATGCAAACTGCAATTGGCCGCCCAACAAATCAGTCATCGCAGGCGGAATGCCTTTGTAAGGCACGCCCACAGTTTGCAGACCTGCCAACTCACACAACATGGCTGCGGAAACCAAGGAGCCAGAAGACCCGTGGCCGTAGGCTAACTTGCCAGGGTTGGCTTTGGCGTAAGAGATGAACTCTTTCATGTCTTTGGCAGGGAAATCAGAGGCCACCATCAAAATAAATCCGGTCTCCCCAACTTTGCCAATTGGCGTGAAATCTTTGACGGGGTCATACGGCAGCTTGCGGTAGAGGTGCACATTGGCCGCTTGTGTCGTGCTGGTGGTCACCAAAAACGTATAGCCGTCAGCTGGAGAAGCCTTGACTGCCTCGGCGCCCAAAATGCCGTTGGCGCCCGCTTTGTTCTCGATGGTGATCGATTGCCCCATCGCTTCCCCCATCGCTTGCGCCAAGATGCGACCGACGTTGTCAGTGGCACTGCCAGCAGGGAAGGGAACGATAAATTTGATCGCCTTGTTGGGGTAGTTTTGGGCCATCACAGAAGTCGAGGAGAGCAAGGCCACCAAGCCCAGCGCCAACACTTTTTGAACAATACGTGGAGTGGTCATGTCTCATTTCCTTTTTAGTTAATCGCGCGTGGCGCAACGTTGCACGGCGTCAATATACGCTTGCCCATCTGGCGGTCGCCCGCTGCGTTGGCTTTCCCAAATCATTTGGCCAAGGGCTTCCATGGTTTCGTGATGGGCGTCGTGCAAAGAGTCCCGCCTTGCAGTGAGCAATTCCACGGCTTGCCGAATACCGCGCGGTTGGTCAATCGAGCACTGCTCGCTGACAGACAAGTGCATAGACAAGTGCAAAAACGGATTAGTTTTGCCGTCTTCTACGTCGTACATTTTTTCAAGTGCTGCCGCTTCGTTGGCGAAATCGGCGTGGTATTCGGGGTGCTCGGCGACCCACTGGCTGGCCAAGGTCTCTAATGCGTCCATGGGTTGTGCAGCTTGCCATTTGGCATAGACCGCACAAAAGAATTTGCGCACATCGGCTTGGCTAGGTTGGAACATGCGTGGCATTGTCACTCAGGTGTCGCCATTGGCTCTCCAGACTGCGGATAGCTACCCGTAACTATTGATACATTTATGCAAGCAACTAGTTCCACAGGAAAACCATGACCCAAGCCTTCATCTGCGACGCTATCCGCACACCCTTCGGCCGCTACGGCGGCGCTCTGTCTTCAGTTCGTACCGATGACTTAGCCGCCGTTCCCCTTCAGGCCTTGATGGCCCGCAACCCCAAGGTCGATTGGATGGCCGTGACCGATTTGATTTACGGCTGCGTCAACCAAGCCGGTGAAGACAACCGCAACGTGGCGCACATGGCGAGTTTGCTAGCTGGTTTGCCCATGGATTTGCCTGGCGCCACCATCAACCGTTTGTGTGGTTCGGGCATGGACGCGGTGGGCACTGCCGCGCGTGCGATCAAAGCGGGCGAAGCCAGCATGATGATTGCCGGTGGCGTCGAAAGTATGAGCCGCGCACCGTTTGTCATGCCCAAAGCCGAGAGCGCATTTAGCCGCAGCAACACGGTCTATGACACGACGATTGGTTGGCGCTTCATCAATAAGTTGATGAAAGAAAAATATGGCGTCGACTCCATGCCAGAGACGGCCGAGAACGTCGCCACCGATTTCAAAATCAACCGCGAAGACCAAGACCGCATGGCTTTGGCCAGCCAAACCAAGGCGGTGGCCGCGCAAAAAGCGGGTTACTTCGATTCCGAAATTTGCCCCGTCACCATCCCCCAGAAAAAAGGCGATGCGGTGGTGGTCCATGTGGACGAGCACCCACGTGCCACCAGCATGGAGTCGTTGGCCAAACTAAAACCTGTGGTGCGCCCAGACGGCACAGTCACAGCGGGTAACGCCAGTGGCGTGAACGATGGTGCTTGCGCTTTGATCTTGGCGAATGAACAAACCGCTGCCAAACAAGGTTTGACGCCCAAAGCGCGCATCGTGGGCATGGCGACTGCCGGTGTGCCGCCACGCATCATGGGCATTGGTCCAGCACCCGCCACACAAAAAGTCTTGGCACTGACGGGATTGACCTTGGCGCAAATGGATGTGATTGAACTCAATGAGGCCTTTGCTGCCCAAGGCCTGGCAGTCTTGCGCCAACTTGGGCTGCAAGACGATGACCCACGCGTGAACCCCTACGGCGGTGCAATTGCTTTAGGCCATCCCTTGGGCGCCAGCGGCGCGCGTTTGATCACGACTGCGATGTACCAGTTGCAGCGCACCCAAGGCCGTTACGCCTTGTGCACCATGTGCATTGGTGTAGGCCAAGGCATCGCCTTGATCATCGAGCGCGTGTAAAACCCATGATCAACAAGCAAGCCGATACGGTGGTGCAGGCCATCGGCACCATCGACGATGGCGCGACCATCATGGTGGGCGGGTTCGGTACTGCGGGCATTCCTGACGAGTTGGTCGACGGATTGCTCGAGGTGTTGGATGGTGGCCAAACCCGCCATCTCACCTTGGTCAATAACAACGCGGGTAATGGCGATGTCGGCATAGCTGCCATTCTCAAAACGGGTCGGGTTGACAAACTGATTTGCAGCTTCCCACGCCAAACAGACAGCTATGTATTCGACGGCTTGTACCGATCAGGCCAGCTAGAACTCGAACTCGTGCCCCAAGGTAATTTGTCTGAACGTATTCGCGCTGCCGGCGCAGGTATTGGCGCGTTCTTCACGCCAACGGGCTATGGCACAGACTTGGCCAAAAATAAAGACGGTTCGCCCAAAGAAACGCGTGAAATCAATGGTCGCCATTACGTACTGGAGTACCCCATTTACGGCGATGTGGCTTTGATCAAAGCAGATCGCGGCGACCGCTGGGGCAACCTGACGTATCGCAAATCAGCCCGTAACTTTGGCCCGGTGATGGCCATGGCGGCCAAGCGCACGGTGGCATCTGTGCATGAAGTCGTGCCTTTGGGTACCTTGGACCCTGAGACCATCGTGACCCCCAGCATTTTTGTGCACAGCATCGTGCAAGTACCCCGTACCGCCACTGTGGGCGGTGGCTTTAAAAAACAGGCCTGAGAGAAAAAACCAATGGGCTACCAACGTAAAACCAAAGACCAAGTGGCTGCGCGCGTTGCGCAGGACATTCCAGAAGGTGTCTATGTCAATTTGGGTATCGGCATGCCGACCCAAGTGGCTAACCATTTGCCGAAAGGCTTAGAAATCATCCTGCACAGCGAAAACGGCATTTTGGGGATGGGCCCCGCGCCCGCCCCTGAGGATGAAGATTTCGATTTGATCAACGCAGGCAAACAGCCCGTCACTTTGCTGGCTGGAGGTGCCTATGTCCACCATAACGACAGTTTCGCCATGATGCGTGGCGGGCATTTAGATATTTGTGTGTTGGGTGCTTTTCAGGTCAGCGTCAAAGGCGACTTGGCGAACTGGCACACCGGCGAGCCAGATGCCATTCCTGCGGTAGGTGGGGCGATGGATTTGGCGATTGGTGCCAAACAAACTTGGGTGATGATGGATTTACTCACCAAACAAGGCCAGAGCAAGATTGTTACTGCTTGCACTTATCCGATCACGGGCTTGGCATGTGTGAAACGGATTTATACCGACTTGGCCACCTTGGAAATCACCGCGCAGGGTTTGCGTTTGATTGATGCGGTGGAGGGCTTGGCGCGCGAAGAGCTAGAGAAACTGGTTGGATTGCCGATAACCGTTTAGAGCGCTTCGGCTTTCCTGCTTTGTTGCCGGCAAGTGCCCTTTAGTAGGTTTGTAAGGGCCTGCTTATTGCCACTGAATTACTGGTCGGCAAAAGCCCGCTCAATCACAAAATCGCCAGGCGTGGTCGTGTTGCCTTCTTTGAAATGACGCGCTTCGAGCATGCGCTTGAGGTCTTTCAACATTTGTGGGCTGCCGCAAATCATCACCCGGTCATGGCCGGCATCTAAGGCGGGTAGGCCTAAGTCGGTGAACAACTTGCCGCTTTCGATCGCGTCCGTCAAACGGCCTTGGTTTTTAAAAGCTTCGCGGGTCACGGTGGGGTAGTACAAGAACTGCTTGCTGACCATTTCGCCCAAAAACTCATGTTGGGGAAGCTCTTGGGTGAGGTAGTCGTGGTAGGCCAACTCTTTGACTTCTCGCACACCATGTACCAAGATGACTTTTTCGAAACGCTCATAGGTTTCAGGGTCGCGGATCACACTGAGGAATGGCGCCATGCCCGTGCCGGTGGAGAGTAAATACAGGTTTTTACCGGGCAAGAGATAGTCGATCAGCAGTGTGCCTGTGGGCTTGCGGCCAACGATGACCTTGTCGCCTACTTTGATATGTTGCAGACGCGAGGTGAGCGGGCCATCTTGCACCTTGATGCTCAAAAACTCCAAATGCTCTTCGTAATTGGCGCTGACGATGCTGTAAGCGCGCAACAGCGGCTTCTCGTTTACACGCAACCCGATCATGGTGAAGTGGCCGTTGGAAAACCGCAGGGCTTGGTCGCGGGTGGTGGTGAAGCTAAATAGGCGGTCGGTCCAGTGGTGGACGGACAAAACTTCTTCTTCTTGGAAAGCGCTCATAGAGGAATGTCAATAGCTAAGAGATAACCCCCAAGTGTAGAGGAGTGTTTATTGGCTAAAGTTGCGCCATGAAAATTTTTGAAACACTCCAAAGCGTTCCCCAATTTATCGGCCAAGGCGAAGTCACCAGCGAATGGATCACCGTCACCCAAGCGCATGTGAATCAGTTTGCCGATGCCACCGGCGACCACCAGTGGATCCATATCGACCCTGAGCGGGCCCAAGCGGGCCCGTTTGGCACGACGATCGCCCACGGGTTTTTGACGCTGTCTTTGATGCCGCAGTTTTTTGCCAAAGCTTTCAAAGTCCAAGACCAAAAAATGGGGATTAACTATGGCGTGAACAAAGTGCGCTTCACGGCCCCCGTATTAGTGGGTTCACGCCTGCGCGCCAAGATGTCTTTGAAATCCTGTGACCCCGTCGACAACAACGGTATGCAGTTGGTGTGGAGCGTCACCGTTGAGCGCGATGGCAGCGACAAGCCTGTGTGTGTGGCCGAGACCGTGACTAGGCTTTATGCCTAAATCCGGTTTGGCGCCAAGCCTCAAAGACGATTACCGCCACCGAATTCGATAAATTCAAGCTGCGTTGCCCTTCGAGCATGGGCAAACGCAGGCGTTGCGCCTCGGGAAAACTTTCGCGAATGGCTTGCGGCAAGCCCGCAGTCTCAGAGCCAAATACCAGCCAGTCGCCTTCTTGGAATTGCGCATCGTGCGCGGTGTGTGAGCCTTTGGTTGTTAGGGCGAACATGCGTTCTACAACTGGCTTTGCCGTTGCCAAGAAGTCTTGCCAGTTGGGGTAACGCGCCACATGGGCGTACTCGTGGTAGTCAAGCCCTGCGCGGCGCATGTGCTTGTCTTCCATCGAAAACCCAAGAGGCTCTATGAGATGCAAGTTACAACCGGTATTGGCCGCTAAGCGAATGACATTGCCCGTGTTGGGTGGGATTTCTGGATGCACCAGCACGATATGAAACATGCATGCATTGTCTCGCGTCTCACGATTCTGCTAACTGCGCGCGCGCAAACACCAAGCCGGTGATGTGCGCTACCCCCGCTTTGCGCAAGGTGCGTGCAGCCTCAAACAGGGTTGCACCTGTGGTCATCACATCGTCGAGCAAGACCACACGTTGTCCCCGCAGGGCAGGTATGCGCATGGGGTCAACCCAAAAACTGTTGCGTGCTTGCGTCAAGCGTTCGGCGCGCGTGGCGCCTACTTGGTGGATGGCGTGTTCTAAACGCAAAAGAGACCTGCCGTCTGCTTTGTGCGGTACCAGGTGCTTCACCAATTCGAAAGCTTGGTTAAAACCCCTCTCGCGCAGGCGAGACGCGGACAAAGGCAAGGCAATCACGCTATCCGCAGACTCTAGTGCTAGCTCTACCCAAGGGGCGTTACGCATCAATTGGGCCAATTGACGCCCTAGGCCCACATCGCCATGGAACTTGAATGTACTGATGCATTCGGACCAAGGTTGACCGTAGGTCACTGCCGTCAAGCATTGGTCCAGGGGCGGGGCTTCGTAATGGCATGGAAAGCATCTGCTGCCAAACGCAGGCAGGGCACAGGTGGGGCAGCGGGCAATCGGTTGGCCAAATTGCTGCACGCATGCATCGCACAAGGCAGAACTCGGCCATGCCTCGCAAATATGGCAAATGCTGGGTAAACGCAGACGCCGCACCCATGCAGGCCATGCAAAGCAGCGGTCAAACATGGAATCTATACTGGGCCGCCATGCTTGAAGCCACCTCAGTAGACCGCGTTCCCACCATAGACCCTATCGCCAGCGAACGGTGGACACATTGGAACCACACAGAGACACCGTGGTTGCACGAAGAAATTGGAAGACGCATGGAAGACCGGTTGCAGTGGATTCGCTTGCAGCCTAAAACTTGGGTCGATTGGGCGCCAGTCAATGGCGGCCTACAAACCCATGCGGCAGTGCGAGCACGATATCCCAAGGCTAATTGCTTAGCAGTCGAGACTTCCGAGTTGCGCTTACAAAAAACGAAAGTTGTACTCACAAATCCTTGGTGGAAACTGTGGCAGCGTCAGGCGGTTTCTGTCTCAACTCTCGCAGCCGGCTTGCCCCAACCAGAAGTTGCCGACATGGTGTGGGCCAATATGGCTTTGCACACTGCAGCCGCGCCGCAGTCTTTGTTGCAGGCTTGGCATAGCTTGCTGGCCACCGATGGTTTTTTGATGTTCTCTAGCTTGGGGCCAGACACACTGCGCGAGTTACAAACCATCTACCAACAGCTGGGGTGGGGCGAGCCTTCGCATGCATTTACAGACATGCACGATTGGGGGGATATGCTGATTCAGGCGGGTTTTGCAGAGCCCGTGATGGATATGGAGCGCATCACACTCACCTACGCCACGCCCACAGATTTGCTGAAAGACTTACGCCTCTTAGGGCGTAATTTGCACCACCAGCGCTATCAAAATTTACGCGGCCGAGCTTGGAAGCAAGCATTAGAGAACGCCTTATTGGCTTTGGCTAAGCCCGACCAAGCGGGGCGTTTGGTGCTGACGGTCGAAGTTATCTATGGGCACGCTCTCAAACCTTTGCCCAAGGTGAGAATGGCTGAGCAATCCTCAGTCACCTTGGCGCAGATGAAAACCTTACTTGGTCAAACAAAGGGAAATACCCCGCTAGAATGACGGACTGTGAGTTTATTAAGGGCGAACCCTAGGTTTTCCCTCCTGCAGGCTAATCAATTAAGGCATTTAAAAGTGATGAAGAACAATCTTTTCCAGAAGTTGGCTTCGGCTTTGCTGTTCGTTTCCACCTGGGCGAGTACAGCGGCTTGGGCAGTGAACGACCTTCCTGGCGGCCCAGCCAATTGGCAACTCAATTTGCAGCCCGGTGCGACCAAGATCGCTCAGGAGCAAGGTTGGTTGCACTGGTTCATGCTGATTATTTGCACGGTCATCTTTGTGGCTGTGTTCGGTGTGATGTTTTATTCCATCTGGAAGCACCGCAAGTCGGTTGGACACAAGTCCGCTAGCTTCCACGAATCGGTCAAAGTTGAAATTGCGTGGACCGTCATTCCTTTCATCATTGTGATCTTGATGGCATTGCCTGCCACCAAAGCGGTGGTGGCCCAAAAAGATACATCGAATGCAGACCTCACCATCAAAGCCACCGGTTATCAGTGGAAATGGGGTTACGACTACATCAAGGGCGAGGGCGAAGGCATTGCTTTCATCTCAACGCTGGACAACGAGCAACGCAATATGTCTAACAACGGCGCTAAAGGTGTCGATGTGGATGACTACTTGCTCAAGGTCGACAACCCCTTGGTTGTGCCTGTCAACAAAAAGGTTCGCATCATCACAACAGCCAATGACGTGATCCACGCTTTTGCTGTCCCTTCATTGGGTATCAAGCAAGACGCCATCCCTGGTTTTGTGCGCGACACTTGGTTCCGCGCCGAAACTGTCGGCGACTTCCACGGTCAGTGCCAAGAGTTGTGTGGCAAAGAACACGCTTACATGCCCATCCACGTCAAAGTGTTGAGCGCTGAAGACTACGCGGCTTGGGTCGCAGTCGAGCAAAAGAAAATGGCCGCCAAGATGGACGATCCATCCAAAGTGTGGACCTTGCCTGAGATCTTGCAACGTGGCGAAAAGGTTTACGCTGCTAACTGCGTCGCCTGCCACCAGCCTAACGGCAAAGGCGGCGGTGCCATCAAGGCCCTGGACGGATCTGCTGTAGTGTTGAACTCCGACGCTGGCAAACAAATCCACGTCTTGCTCAATGGCCAAAACAACGCTATGCCTGCATGGAAGCAGTTGAGCGATACCGACATTGCTGCGGTGATCAGCTACACCAAAAACAATTGGTCCAACAAGACCGGCCAGCTGGTTCAGCCTGCCGAAGTCAAGGCCGCCCGTTAACCGCAAACGTTGAATAGGAACACATCATGAGCGCAGTTCTCGATCCTCACGGCCACGTCCATGGCCACGACGACCACCACGGTGCCCCACATGGATGGCAGCGCTGGGTATTTGCTACCAACCACAAAGACATCGGTACTTTGTACCTGTTGTTCGCGTTCACCATGTTGATCATCGGTGGCATTTTGGCCCTCTTGATCCGTGCTGAGTTGTTCCAGCCTGGCTTGCAATTGGTCAACCCTGAGTTGTTCAACCAACTCACCACCATGCACGGCCTGATCATGGTGTTCGGCGCCATCATGCCGGCCTTCGTGGGTTTTGCTAACTGGATGATTCCTTTGCAAATCGGCGCCTCTGACATGGCTTTTGCCCGCATGAACAACTTCAGCTTCTGGTTGATGATTCCTGCTGCTGTCATGCTCAGCACATCGTTCTTCCAACCCGGTGGCGCACCCGCTGCTGGCTGGACGCTCTATGCACCATTGACATTGCAAATGGGCCCGTCGATGGACTCAGGCATTTTTGCGCTGCACTTGTTGGGCGCATCGTCGATCATGGGTTCTATCAACATCATCGTGACCATTCTCAATATGCGTGCCCCTGGCATGACCTTGATGAAGATGCCGATGTTTGTTTGGACTTGGTTGATCACGGCTTATTTGTTGATCGCTGTGATGCCTGTTTTGGCTGGCGCGATCACCATGACATTGACCGACCGCCATTTCGGCACCACCTTCTTTAATCCTGCTGGCGGCGGCGACCCCGTGATGTACCAGCACATCTTCTGGTTCTTCGGACATCCAGAGGTCTACATCATGATCTTGCCGGCTTTCGGCATCATCAGTCACATCGTGCCTGCATTTGCCCGCAAGAAATTGTTTGGCTATGCATCGATGGTGTACGCCACGTCTTCTATCGCGATTTTGTCGTTCATCGTGTGGGCGCA
Source organism: Burkholderiales bacterium (assembly GCA_947373745.1). GTDB lineage: Bacteria > Pseudomonadota > Gammaproteobacteria > Burkholderiales > Burkholderiaceae_C > Limnohabitans. The sequence continues at coordinate 9,818 of CANBZB010000038.1, forward strand.
CCACATGTATGCCACTGGTATGCCTGTGACAGGTCAGCTGTTCTTTATGTACGCCACCATGTTGATCTCTGTGCCTACCGGCGTGAAGGTTTTCAACTGGATCGCAACTATGTGGAAAGGCTCGATGACATTTGAGACCCCCATGTTGTTTGCTGTTGGCTTTATCTTCGTGTTCACCATGGGTGGTTTCACTGGACTGATTTTGTCCATGGCACCTATCGACACACAAGTACAAGACACCTATTACGTGGTAGCCCACTTCCACTATGTGTTGGTGGCAGGTTCCTTGTTCGCCATGTTTGCGGGCTTTTACTTCTGGTGCCCTAAGTGGACTGGCGTGATGTACAACGAAACACGCGGCAAGATCCATTTCTGGTGGACCTTGATTGCGTTCAACGTGACCTTCTTCCCCATGCACTTCTTGGGTTTAGCCGGAATGCCACGTCGCTACGCTGACTATCCCATGCAGTTCACTGACTTCAACATGATTGCTTCGGTCGGCGCGTTCTTCTTTGGTTTTGCGCAGGTGTATTTCTTCTTGTTCATCATCCTTCCAGCGATGCGTGGACATGGAGAAAAGGCTGTTGCCAAGCCTTGGGAAGCTGCTGAAGGCTTGGAGTGGGAAATCCCATCGCCAGCACCTTTCCACACCTTCGAGACACCTCCCAAGCTCGACGCTACGGCGACCCGCGTGATCGGTTAACAAGCAATGACACCAGAGCAACGCAAGCAAAACCTGCGACTTGGGCTGATTCTGGCCTCTGTCGCGGCGGTCTTTTTCATTGGCTTTTTTGCCAAAGTCATGTTGTTGAATCGCTGATCGTATGGTGCCTCTCCGCCAAAATTTGGTGATGCTGAAAAAGCTAATCGTGGTAGCCGTTGGCATGTTTGCCTTTGGTTATGCCTTGGTACCGATGTACCGCGCGATTTGTGAATTCAGCGGAATCAATATCTTGGCCTTAGGAGAGCGAGAAGTTTTTGGTACCGGCAGTGCCCGTGCAAAACCTACCAACACCCAAATTGATACCAGCCGAACCATCACTGTGGAATTCGATGCCAATGCGCGTGGCCCTTGGATGTTCAAGCCCGCGCAATCATCGATGCAAGTGCACCCTGGCGAGATGATGACGGTGATGTACGAGTTTCAAAACGTGCAAAACCGCGTCATGTCCGCACAAGCTATCCCCAGTTATGCACCTCGCCAAGCGGCGGCGCATTTCAACAAGGTGGAGTGTTTCTGTTTTAACCAATACACCTTGGCCCCTGGCGAGAAAAAGCAGTGGCCAGTAGTGTTTGTGATTGATCCGAAATTGTCAAAAGATGTGTCGACGATCACTTTGTCTTACACGTTCTTTGAAGTCGGCTCTAAAACACCTGCTGCCCCCGTAGCAGCTGTTCCAGCTGATACAAAAATTGGAGCAGGCGCTTGAGCAAGCTCCAATCTTTGAAGCGCTCGGTAGTTGCCGTCGCATGGTCGTTTTTAGGAATTCGCAAAAGCAGTGAGTTCCAAGAAGATGTCGCAAAAATCACACCCTTGCATGTGCTGGGTGTGGGCCTTGTGGCAGGTTTATTGTTTGTGGCTGGGTTGATTCTTTTGGTCAACTGGGTCGTTGCAAAGTAAAGAAGGAAGAAAAAAATGAGTAGCACCTCACACGGCACCACGCCTTACTACTATGTGCCCGCGCCCTCGCGTCACCCTGCGATGGCGGCTTTGGGTTTGTTCTTTGTGATCTTGGGCGCTGGCCAATGGGTCAATGGTGCGGACTGGGGTAAATACTCTTTGTTCTTTGGCTTGGCCTTTTGGTTATTCGTGCTCTACCAATGGTTTGGTGACGCCATCGCCGAGAGCGAATCAGGCCTGTTCGGACATAAGGTTGACCTGTCTTTCCGTTGGAGCATGAGCTGGTTCATCTTCTCTGAAGTGATGTTCTTCGGTGCGTTTTTCTCTGCCTTGTGGTGGGCGCGTTCGCACTCCGTGCCCATGCTTGGCAACTTAGAGCATGCTTTGCTTTGGCCTGAATTCAAGGCTGCTTGGCCCACCGTGGTCGCTGGTGCAACTGCCTCACCCGCGGGCATCATCGAGCCCTTCCAAGTCATGACGCCATTTTGGTTGCCCACCATTAACACTGCTTTGTTGCTGAGCTCAGGTGTGACATTGACAATCGCGCACCATGCTTTGATTGAAAACAAACGCGATACCACCATCAAGTTCATGTGGTTAACGGTTGCGTTAGGGGTTGTGTTTTTGCTGGTGCAAGGTTACGAATACAGCCATGCGTATAGCGAGATGAACCTCAAGCTCAGCTCTGGCGTCTACGGTTCTACCTTCTTCATGCTCACAGGTTTCCACGGCTTCCACGTGTTCTTGGGTATGTTGATGTTGTTGATCATCACCTTGCGTTTGCAAAAAGGGCATTTCACTGCAGATAAGCACTTCGGTTTCGAAGGCGCAGCTTGGTATTGGCACTTTGTGGACGTGGTGTGGTTAGGCCTTTACATTCTGGTCTACTGGATGTAACGCCAGCTTGCAAAGCGAAAAAAGGCCGCGTGTGCGGCCTTTGCTTTTTGCTGCTACCCCTACCAGTTCAGCATGGGGACTTAAAAATCTTTATTGACCTGCTGCAATGCCTGTCGGATGTATGTAGCCGAGTTGCCAACCAATCAACACGCAGATGAATAGAAAGATAGAAATGCCTACCCTAAGTCCCAAGGCTTTCACCATGTTTTTGGATTTAGGCTGATCACTCGGACCTGAGCGCATCATGAAAATGAGTGCAGAGGCCAAACTGCCCAAGATGGCTAAAAATGCAAGTGCAACAATGAATTTCATAAACGCCATTATCTCTGCCCCGCGTCAGCGTTCTTTGCTGGTGGCAACGATGGCCACTGTATTGGGTGTGGCTTTGACTGTGCGTTTAGGGGTATGGCAGTTATCACGCGGTCACGAGAAAGAGGCTTTACATGCCGCCATCCTCGCGCGACAGGCGCAAGCGGCGGTAGACACGGTTGCTGTTTTAAAAGATAAGACTGTATTTACACAATTGCACCAAGGCGTGCGTCTTGAAGGTCACTGGTTGCCGCAATACACGGTGTATTTAGAAAACCGTCCGATGCAAGGCCGTTCAGGTTTTATTGTGTTGACCCCATTGCAATTGGATAAGTACACAACCGTGTTGGTGCAGCGTGGATGGATACCGCGCCACCAACACGACCGCACTTTGTTGGCGCCTATCGAGAGTCCGCAAGGTCAAGTGCATGTGAAGGGCCGCATTGCTTTGGGGCCGTCTGAAGTGTTGGACTTGGGTGATAAGACTAACGCAACAGCCGATACAACAACAGCACAGACTGCAAGGCGATCGCCTATTAGGCAAAATCTCAACGTGGCTGAATACAGCCATGAAACGGGTGTCTCACTGGTAGGCACTGTTTTACAAACCGATGCGGACGCAGATGGTTTGCAACGTAATTGGCCAGAAATCAATGCTGGCGTAGAAAAACACTGGGGCTATGCGTTTCAGTGGTTTGCATTAGCTGTTGTGCAGTTACTGCTGTTTTTTTGGTACCAATGGATCAAGCCTTATCGCCATGCAAGATAAAAAAACACCCGATACATCGTACCCCCTTGGCATGACCGTCTATGACTTGCCATTGCCAGTGGAAGTGGCACAAGCAGACTCCAGGCGCACCAGCATGGGACGCTTCAATATGCTGCTGGTCTTACTGGCTTGTGCGGCGCCAGTTGTGGCCTCTTACATCACGTATTACTGGGTGCGGCCAGAAGCACGTCGCAACTTTGGTGAATTGATTCAGCCTACACGCGCTATTCCATCGGTTGAGGTCGAGCGATTGGATGGAAACAAGATGTCGCTGACTGATCTCAAAGGTCAGTGGTTGCTCGTGAGCGTTGCAGGTGCATCTTGTAACGCAGCATGTCAGCAACACTTGTATTTGCAGCGGCAAATTTTGGTGGGTTTGGGTAAAGAGCGTCCACGCACAGAATGGGTATGGTTGGTCAATGACAAAGCTGAAGTGCCCAATACCTTGCTTCCTGCTTTAGAAGAAGCCACTGTTCTGCGTATAGACCCCAAAGCGCTCGCGCAATGGTTGCAGCCGGAAGCCAATAAGAAGTTAGAAGAACACTTGTACATGGTCGACCCCATGGGCGAATGGATGATGCGTTTTCCTGCGCAACTCAATACCGAAGGGGCATTGAAAGCCAAGCGCGATATGGAGCGCTTGTTGCGTGCCTCTGCCTCATGGGATTTACCTGGCCGATGAACTCGCTATACAACTTTGCGCCAACATTGCATCTGCTCATTGTGGGTGCCTTGGTGGCGTCCGTACCCTTAGGGTGGATGTGGTTGCGTCAGTCTTCTATAACTTCAACGCATAGGGTGGTGTGGTTCACGCAATTGACTCTTTTCATCACTTTTGACTTGGTGTTGTTCGGTGCTTTCACGCGGTTGACCGATTCAGGCCTAGGGTGCCCTGATTGGCCTGGTTGTTATGGATTCGCTAGCCCAGTCGGTGCTGTCAGCGCCATAGACGCAGCGCAAACCGCCATGCCCACAGGCCCCGTGACGCACCAAAAAGCTTGGATAGAAATGGTTCATCGCTATATGGCGATGGGGGTAGGCGGATGTATTTTGACCTTGGCATGGTTTGCATGGTCACAGCGGTCACAGGGTTCAAAGACCAAACTGCCAACGCTCACATTGCTATGGGTGTGTGTGCAAGGTGCATTTGGTGCGCTCACTGTCACGATGAAATTGTTTCCGGCGATCGTAACTTTGCATTTGCTCGGAGGCTTGGTGCTACTGGCCTTGTTAACGATACAAATCTACCAGCAGCGACAAATTACACCGATTGAACTCTCTACGGGGCTTTATTGGAGCGCATGGGTGTGTGCTGGCTTACTTTTGTTTCAAATTCTCACAGGCGGTTGGGTGAGCACCAATTACGCGGTCTTAGCATGCAACACCTTTCCGCAGTGCCAAAACAGTTGGTGGCCTTTGATGGACTTCGTAAATGGCTTCACGATTTGGCGACCATTAGGTCTCAATGCATTGGGAGAAGCCCTGACTTTTGAAGCATTAACTGCAATTCACTATGTGCATCGCTTAAGTGCTTACGTGATTTTCATTGCTTTGGGTGCTTTGGCCTGGCGGTTGCTGTCGCTTAGCCATGCCAAGCACATTGCAAAAATTTTGGGTGCTTTGTTGCTATTGCAACTTCTAACGGGACTCTCCAATGTTGTGTTGGACTGGCCATTGTTCGCCGCTGTGCTGCACACAGGCGGCGCAGCAGCGCTTTTCATCACCATGGTGTGGTTGCTGTGCATAGCGCGTAAACTGAAAACTGTATGACCGACAACTTCTCTCTCATGACCCGCTTGCGCCAATTCAATGCGCTTACCAAGCCGCGCGTCATCCAACTGATCGTGTTTTGCGCGTTGATTGGCATGGTGCTGGCCGTGCCAGGTGTGCCAACGTGGGACGAAGTGCAGCTGGGCCTATGGTCGTGCGTGGGTATTTGGTTTGTAGCGGGTGCTGCTGCCGCCTTCAACTGCATTGTGGAAAAGAAAATCGACGCGGTCATGAAACGCACTGCATGGCGTCCCACCGCCAAAGGTGAGTTGTCAGACACCGAGACCTTGATTTTTTCTGGGTTAATGTGTGCATTTGGTTCTTGGCTTTTATACGTGTGGGTCAATCCACTCACCATGTGGTTAACCTTCGCCACGTTTGTGGGGTATGCCGTTATCTATACCGTCATCCTCAAGCCCTTGACACCACAAAACATTGTGATTGGTGGCGCATCTGGCGCCATGCCACCAGTGCTCGGCTGGGCTGCCATGACAGGTGATGTGGGACCAGAAGCGCTGATCTTGTTCTTGATTATTGTCTTGTGGACGCCGCCGCATTTTTGGGCTCTAGCGCTTTACCGCGTAGAGGATTACCGTAAATCTGGATTGCCCATGTTGCCCGTCACGCATGGTAATGAATTCACACGCTTACAAATACTGCTCTACACCATCGTGTTGTTAGCTGCGTGTTTGATGCCTTTTGTGTATCGCATGAGCGGTTGGTTTTATTTGGTCGCCGCTGTTATTTTGAGCGTCGGTTTTTGTGGCTATGGTTGGGCTTTGTGGCGTAACTACTCAGATGCATTGGCGCGTAAAACATTTCGCTTCTCGCTTATCCATTTGAGCGTGTTGTTTGCGGCTTTGCTGATAGACCACTATTTATGAAACTAATTCGACGCCGCCGCCTCGTTACAAGCTTGGTGCTT
>CANBZB010000039.1 GCA_947373745.1 Burkholderiales bacterium
TTGGCGGCGCTGGACTATTTGCGCCAAGGTATTCATCTGCGAGGTTACGCACAAAAGCAACCCAAACAAGAATACAAGCGCGAAGCGTTCGAGTTGTTTGGCCAGTTGCTCGACATGGTGAAGGTCGAAGTCACACGCGTCTTGATGACGGTGAAGATTGAATCGAACACCCAAATCGAACAAGCTGCACAAGACTTGGAGGAGCGTGCAGAAAAAATGCATAACGTCACATACACCGCGCCCAATGAATCGGGCGAGGCTGAGACGACGATGGACGCGACCACATTTGCTGAGAAGTTTCCGGTGGTGGGGCGTAACGAACCCTGCCCTTGCGGCAGCGGTAAGAAGTTCAAGTTTTGCCATGGTCAGTTGAGTTAATCCACTCGCAACCCCTTACACACACTTCGATTTCTACAAGCAAACCGCTATGTCTGTTCATCTTGCACCTCCCACTGCAGCCCAACTCCACCCCGTCCAAGGTCTACGCATCGGTGTCACCCAAGCAGGCATAAAAAAACCAGGCCGCAAAGATTTGACGGTGGTGCTGATCGACGAAGGCGCCTCTGTGGGTGGCGTGTTTACGCAAAACCGTTTCTGTGCAGCGCCTGTGCAAATTTGCCGTCAGCACTTATCGGCCACACAAGCCAAGCCTGATGACAAGCCGCTAGGTACTAGCCAAGGCATACGTGCATTGCTGATCAACACCGGCAATGCCAATGCAGGCACCGGCGAAGAAGGTTTGCAACGCGCAAACGAAACTTGCGAGGCTTTGGCAAAAGCGCTCTCTATAAAACCGCAACAGGTGTTACCTTTTTCTACCGGTGTGATCATGGAGCCCTTGCCCCACACGCGTATCGTGGCGGGTTTGCCAGCTGCCATCGCGGCTGCGGCCAATACACTGTCTTCACAGCAGTGGTTGGATGCCGCAGAAGGCATCATGACGACCGACACCGTACCTAAAGCCGCCAGCACGCAGACCACGATTGCGGGCAAGACTATTAGTGTCACAGGTATCAGCAAAGGCGCGGGCATGATCCATCCCAACATGGCGACCATGTTGGGCTTTATGGCCACCGATGCCTGCGTCGCACCTGAATTGATGCATGCTTTGACCTTTGCGCTGGCTGAAGGGTCGTTCAATCGCATCACGGTCGACGGTGACACTTCGACCAACGATTCATTTGTATTCATCGCGACCAACAAAGCAGGCCACGCGCCCATCACCAGTTTGGAGAGCGCAGAAGGCCAGGCATTGTTCCAAGCCATGTTGCAAGTGGCGCGTCAACTCGCGCAGGCGATTGTGCGAGACGGCGAAGGTGCTACCAAGTTCATCACCGTGCAAGTGGAGGGTGGTCGTAACAGCGCAGAGTGCTTGCAAGTGGCCTACGCCATCAGCCACTCGCCTTTGGTCAAAACAGCCTTCTTCGCCAGCGACCCCAACCTCGGTCGTATCTTGGCGGCGGTGGGCTATGCAGGCATCACAGACTTAGACCAAACCAAGATCGATCTCTATTTAGACGATGTGCACGTTGCAGTGAACGGCGGACGCAATCCGACTTACAAAGAAGAAGACGGCCAGCGCGTGATGCAGCAATCTGAAATCACGGTGCGCGTGGTGCTGGGCCGCGGTGCTGCCAGCGAGACGGTGTGGACTTGCGACTTGAGCCACGAGTATGTGAGCATCAACGCTGACTACCGCAGTTAAATCATTTCAACCGTAGGTCACCACGATGGCAGCAGACATATCTAGCAGTTTAGAGCGCGTGTTGCAACGCGCAGAGGCTTTGATGCAACGCATCGAGTCGGTATTGCCACAACCCTTGCAAGCGCCCGATTGGTCTGCCAGCGTGGCCTACCGCTACCGCAAACGCAGCAGCGGCCACGGCACCTTGGAGCCAGTGCGCCACGTCGCGCAACTGGGCCTGCAGGACCTCAAAGAGATCGATCAGCAAAAAGAAAAAATCCAGCGCAACACGGAACAGTTCGTCAGCGGCTTGCCTGCCAACAATGTGTTGTTGACTGGCGCACGCGGCACGGGAAAGTCTTCGCTCATCAAAGCATGTTTGAACACCTATGCGCCCCGCGGTTTGCGTTTGATTGAGGTGGACAAAGATGATTTAGTCGACTTGCCCGACATCATCGAAGTGGTTGCAAACCGCGCAGAAAAATTCATTGTCTATTGCGACGACCTGAGCTTTGAAGACGGCGAGCCAGGCTACAAAGCCTTGAAATCTATCTTGGACGGCACCGTGGCCGCATCGACGGCCAACGTGTTGGTCTATGCCACCAGCAACCGCCGTCATCTGTTGCCCGAATACATGAAAGAAAACCTCACCTACACCCACACCGACGACGGTGAAGTGCACCCGGGTGAAGGCGTAGAAGAAAAAATTTCACTCTCCGAACGCTTTGGTTTGTGGGTGAGTTTTTATCCGTTTAGCCAAGACGAATATTTGGCGATCACGGCACAGTGGTTGTCCTCGTTCGGCGTGAATGCAAATGTGATTGATGCTGCTAAGCCCGAGGCGTTGGTCTGGGCGCTAGAGCGCGGCTCACGCAGTGGTCGTGTGGCCTACCAGTTTGCCCGCGACTACGCGGGTAAACATGTGGTGACGCGCTAGGCTTCACTGGCTACGCGTTGTGTCTTCTTCTCAACCAGTAGTTATTCAGCCAGTCCCCGTTCGCGTAGTGGACGCGCAAGTGCCGCGCTCTGCTGATCGCGTGTTGGTGCAAGTCGCTGTCGGGGTGTTGATTCGCAGTGACGATTCTTTTTTACTCACCAGCCGGCCAGAGGGTAAAGCTTATGCAGGCTACTGGGAGTTCCCTGGAGGCAAGTTGGAAGTTGGTGAAACCGTTGCCCAAGCCTTAGCCCGCGAACTGCAAGAAGAGATTGGGATCACCATCGAAGACTGCGATGCATGGAAGACGGAGCAGATCAACTACCCGCACGCCTTGGTGCAATTGAACTTTTGTAAGGTGAGGCGTTGGTCGGGTGAATTGCAGATGCGCGAAGCGCAGTTGTATGCGTGGCAGCAATTACCGGTCACGGTTAAACCGGTGTTGCCTGGTACCTTGCCTGTGCTGGAGTGGTTTGCGGAAGAGAGGAATTTTGTTGGCAGCACCGTTACTTAGTGGCGCTAGCGCAAACAATTAAACGCAGAGCGCCATCTCAAATGGTACGTCGTCGGTGCAGTGCTGCAGACGACCGTCACCATCTTGGCGCATCATGCGCACCCAAATCATCAAGCGGTTGCCGCTGATTTCTGGAATAAAACCAAGGCTGGGGTCAATCGCCACGCGCATCAACATAAAGCGTCCTTGGGCGAGCGATTGTTGGAACTGTCCGCCCATGGCCATCATCTTTTGGGTGGTGCCCGTGTCACGCATCAAAGACATCAGCAAGTTGACCGATGCGTTCATAGGTTGAAACACATTCGCCCAGCGCTGTATGTCTGCCCTGCGCGCACCAGAGTCTTGGTGTTGCCATGCATGGTAAGCGGGCAAATCAAAAGAGCAGGTGCCACCAGGAATCGTTACCCGGTTACGCAATGCTGTGAGCCACTCGTTGTCCAAAATGTTTTGGCCAATCTTGCCCACCGCGGAGTTCAAGCCGGCAAAACAGCGCTCGAGTTGCTCTAGCAATTGGTCGAGGGCTTCTTCCGACACGGAGGGGTTGCCACGCAGTGCGGTGAACTGCTGCTTGTGGCGCTCGAGGTCTTTGAGAATGTCAGATTTCAGGTCGGTGCGACCACCTGCTTCTACCAACTCAAACAAAGTGGTGAGCGCAAAGTGGTTGTCAATCGGGGTGTCACGTAAATTCAGTGATTCGAAACGTTTGAACAGATGCTCGAGACGCAAATAGGTGCGAACGCGTTCGTTAAAGGGATGTTCGTAAAGAATCACGTGGAAAAACGAAAAGATTTGCGTCGAAATTGACTTCCGCGATCATACATTCAGTGCTAGTGCGTCTACAGCGCGCTTTAACTGCTCTAAATCAAGCCCCTCGTTGAACACAGTGATGTCTGCCGCAGCCAATCGCTGCGCGCGTGTTGCTTGCGCGTGGATGATGTTTTGCACGGCATCTTGGCTCAAACCACTGCGCGCCATGACACGGGCGATTTGCGTACTTTCTAGGCAATCGACCACCATCACCATGTCGACCAACTTGCGCCAGCGAGAAGACTCCACGAGTAACGGCACATCAAATACCAACAGGGTATGTCCGGCTTGGATGGCGGCTTGCGCTTGCGCCTGCGTCGCCAATCCGACCAGCGGATGCACGATAGCTTCAAGACGTAACTTGGCACCGGGGTCGGAGAAGACGCGCGCGCGCATGCGCTCTCGGTCTAGCGCACCTTCTGGCGTTACAAACTCTGGACCAAAGGCTTCGCGGATGGCGGGCATCGCACTGCCGTTTGTGGCGGTGACGCTACGCGCAATGGCGTCGGAGTCGATCACTGCAGCCCCACGCTTTGCGAGCATCTGGGCGACCGTGCTCTTGCCGCTGCCAATGCCGCCGGTTAAGCCAAGTCGAAGGGGGGAATTTGCTGTCATAGCAACCAGTTTATGTAAAAAAACACATCGCCCCCACCCCAAAACGCTTGCACGGCACCCGCTGACGCTAAAAAGGGACCAAAGGGCACATAGCCGCCGCGTTCCATACGGCGGGTAGTCTGCAACCAAATGCCAACCAATGCACCAATGACGCTGGCGATCAGCACCAAAGGAATCAATGCGAGCGGCCCTAGCCACGCACCCAATGCGGCAAGTAATTTGAAGTCACCTGCACCCATGCCCTCTTTGCCGGTGAGCCGTTCAAAGACACTAGCGACCAACCACAGCGACCCATAGCCCACTGCAGCGCCCCAGACGGCGTGTTGGAGTGAAACGTCTGTCAAGCCCCAACTGCTAGCCAATAGACCGATCCAGAGCAAGGGTTGCGTCAGTGCATCGGGTAGGTAAGTGGTCTGCCAGTCGATGACAGACAAGGCGAGTAAGAGGCTCAAGCCTATCGCCCAGGCAAAAGCTGTTGGGTGCATGCCCCAGTGCCATAGGCATAGCAGCCACAAACAGGCGTTGGTGAATTCGACCCATGGGTATTGCCAATGGATAGGTGCTTGGCAAAAACCACAACGCCTCTTCAACACAACATAACTGAGCAAAGGAATGTTGTGCCAGACTTTTAACGGGGTTTTGCAAGTCGGGCAATGGGAGGAAGGAAGACTAAGGGTCTCGTTGATCTCGCCCTCCAGCATACGTGGCACTCGATAGATCACCACATTTAAAAAACTGCCGATGATTAATCCCAAGACTACGACCAACAAAGCGTCCGGAGTACTCATACGACGTTTCCTAATTCAAAAATTGGCAAATACAAAGCCACCACTATCACGCCGACGATCAGCCCTAGCACGCTGATGAGCACAGGTTCCATCAGACTCGACAAACGCGCCACGCTCAGTTCCACTTCAGCCTCAAAGTGGTCGGCGGTTTTGCTCAGCATAAGTTCCAAAGTGCCAGACTCTTCGCCGATTGCGCACATGTGCACTACCCAAGGGCTAAAAAGGGATTCGACACTGGCCATGGCTTTTGCCATCGAGCGTCCGCGCATCAAGTGACCTCGTATGCGTTCGCTGGCGCTGGCATACAAGCTATTGCCGGTGACCCCCTTGACCGCAACCATGGCTTCGTTCAAGGGCATGCCAGTCGCAAACATGGTTGATAAAGTACGACTCCATCGTGCTATGCAGGCTTGTTGCACCAAAAGGCCCACAACGGGTAAGCGCAAAACAAAGGCGTGCCAAGGCTTTTGCCATTGAGTTGTGGTGTGCAAAAACTTTCGACATAGCCATAGGCTGGGTACTAAGCCTGCAATCACCCAACCACCGTAGCGCACACAGGCATGGCTGAGAGCGATCACGCCACGTGTGAGTGCGGGCAACTCTGCATGGAAGGCCGCAAACGTGTTCTCGAACGCGGGTACAACATAGGTAAACATCAGCAACATAACGGTTAAGGCTATCACGAGCACTGCTATGGGATAGGCCATGGCGGAGCGGACGCTGCGTTGCAGTTTTTCAGTTTTCTCGCGGTGCTCGGCTAAGCGCTCTAACATGGTGTCGAGCATGCCAGCTGCTTCGCTTGCCGCGACGACGTCGCAATACACATCTCCAAATGCGGCGTGTCTGCGTAGCGCAAGGTTTAGGGCAGAGCCAGACTCTATACGCCTGCGGATAGCGCGCACGATGTTCTTAGCCTTGCCCATTGGCATGCCTTTGATGACGATGTCCAGAGCCTGCAACAAAGCCACCCCCGACTGCAGCAAAGTAGCCAGTTGCCTAGTGAATCGTGTGACTTCTTGGCTACGCATCGTGTGTCAGTGACAAAACCTCTTGCGCCGACGTCACGCCTTGCAAGACCTTACGCCATCCAGCGTCTCGTAAGCTGCGCATGCCTTCTTGCTGGGCTTGTACGTTCAGGGTGTTGGCGTCGCTGCCTTGCAAAATCAATTGCTGCAGTGCTGGCGAGACGGGCATGACTTGAAAGATGCCGACGCGTCCCTTGTAGCCTTGGTCGCACAGGGCACAGCCACGTGCTTGGTACATCTGCGGTGACTGCGGGGTTGGTGTTTTGCAATGGCCACATAGGCGTCGCACCAAACGCTGGGCGAGTACGAAATGGACGCTGGACGCCACTTGAAATGGCGCAACACCCATATGGCGTAGGCGCTCTAACGTGCTGGGTGCATCGTTGGTGTGTAAGGTCGAGAGAACCAAGTGCCCCGTGTGCGCAGCTTGAATGGCGATCTCAGCTGTCTCGGCGTCTCGAATTTCACCGACCATGATGACGTCGGGGTCCTGTCGAAGCAGCGCGCGCAGAGCGCTGGCAAACGTCAGCCCAGCGCGCTCGTGAATGCTGACTTGGTTCGCCCCAGGTAAATAAATTTCACAAGGGTCCTCCACGCATGAAATGTTTTGGTCTTCGCGGTTGATATGTTCTAGGCAACTGTAGAGCGACAGCGTTTTGCCAGAGCCCGTAGGCCCGGTGACCAAGACCATGCCGTGGGGGCGAGAGACAGCTTGGATTAGCAAAGCTTCGTCTTCTGCCTCAAAACCTAGAGCAGCGAGGGTTGGGCGGTCTTGGCAGAAGTTCAGCAAGCGCAAGACCATTTTTTCGCCATGCACTGTGGGCAGAGAATTGACCCGCACATCGACTGTTTGGCCTCTGTACGGGAATTGCAAACGCCCGTCTTGCGGCAAGCGTTTTTCGGCAATGTCCATCCGAGCCATCACCTTGATGCGCGACACCATGGCGTCGCGCATGGCCAAGGGCGGTCTGGCCACTACTTGCAAACGCCCATCGATGCGAAAACGCACCCGCAATGAGTCGGCCCCTGATTCAATATGGATATCGGACGCGCCTAGATCCAAAGCGCGTTGTAATAATTCGTCTAATTGTTGAACCGCACCCCCTTGGGGGTGGGTGAGCAGTAGTGGGGGTGTAGGGGACACATTATTTATTGGGTTAAAAAATAAATTATTGAAATATTTGTATTTATGGTGCTGATGTAGCACTCAAAAATATATCGATATTTACTTTTTATGAGAAATACAATCAATATTCTTGGCTTGGTGCCGACATATACAGATATGCATAAATTTGCCGCCTTCGTCCTTTTAGCCCTCGCCAGCGCCACCGCGCCTGCGGCCTGGGTGTTGCTGGACGATAACTATGGCAATGCGGACGAATATTTTGATCCTGCGATCAAAAGCAAGGGTAGTTTGTCGACCATCCGCACATTCATGGTGCTTCCTATTCGGGCTCAGGTGCCGGTTTATGACCCAAGCTCCGAACCTAAAGTCAAGCTCAAACTCTATAACTCTGAGTTATCGGTATATGACGTCGAATGTAAAAAAAGAACCATCCGATTGACCAGCCGTAGCTTTTATTTAGACCGAGATGCCAAAATTCTGATGGTGACCCACGGCTATAAAGATACCTTTATTCAGGAAAGTAATTCTAGATTTGCCCAGCAATTCAAGGTGACATCGATAGCGCCTGAATTTCCCAAAACCGTCAGAATGCTGACCTTGGCTTGCAAACTTTAATTAGGCAAAGCAAAGATATATATATGGCTGACCCCCTTGCGCAAACCGCCAACCCCGAAACAGATGTGGCGTTAGCTCCGCCGGACGACGCAAATCAAGCGCCAGAGGCGCCTCCTGACGACGACCTGGGCTTATTAATTCAAAAAGTAAAGGCGACGATAACCACCAGTTTGGACGCGCAAGATTTTGACAAAGAATTACGTAAACATATTAAAAAGATAAAAGGCTGGAAAGATTGGTCAGAGCACGCCAAATCAGCTTTTGCCTATATGTGGGCAGCCCAGTTGCTTCACAACAAAGCGGTGGATATTAAAAAAGACAATAAGATGGATTTCACCCCTGTTACTGGGGAGTCGTATAAAAAACTGGTGCGTTCATTAACCCATCGCGTGCGGTTTTAAGTGCACATTAATAATATTTCTATTTATAGAATATATTAATGACTAATTTAAGCATGATCTAATTAAATATATAATTACCTTGTTATAAATTATTAGGAGAATATTCCATGGCACGTACTACCGTTGCAAGCCAATTAGCAGCTCTGCGTAAACAACGCGAATTAATCGCCAAAAAAGAACAGGCCTTATTGAGCAAGTCACACGATAAAGTCTTAAGCAAAATCGTTCAGTTGGCCAAAGATGCTGGTTTGTCCGCTAGCGATATCTCCAAAGCATTGGGTTCGAGCAAGCCAGCAAAAGCTGCCAAGGCCCCTAAAACGGCTAAAAAAGGTACTTTGGCGGGTAAAAAGGTCGCTCCTAAATACCGTAACCCTGCAAATGCCGAGCAAACTTGGACAGGCCGTGGCGTGTCGCCAACGTGGGTTCAGGAATTAAAAACTGCCGGTAAATTAGATACTGCGCTTATCGCCGCTGCTTAAACTTAAATCTTATTACCCAGCTTTAATTTAAAAAGCCACCCATAATAGGGTGGCTTTATTTATTTGGGAGGGATGTTTTTATGTATCAATTCATGCGTGGTGTTTGTTTGGCCTTGGCGTGTGGCTGGGTGCAAGCCGCGGCACCTTACCCTACCGTGCCGCTGAAAGACCTCCCCGACGGCCTGCGTTCTACGTGGCAGCAACTCAAGCCCGAAATGAATGAGTTCAGCCATTGTGCGGCTGCATGGGACAGTCAAAATGACGGCGACCGCATGGTATTTAAATGCTCGATATATATCAAAATGTCCGCAGAGGGCGAGCGTCGCGCCATGCAATATTGCGAAGAAAAGCGCGCGGAAAAGAAAATCAATGCACCTTGCCGCTTGGTGCTTCCTTAAATCTAATTAAATTAAGCGGCAGATATTTTTCTGCCCTTATCGCTGTTTAAATTAAGCGCGTGAAAGGTTGAGTTTTTGCATCACCTGCTCGGTGGTGTCCACAATAGGCTGCGCGGCGTCTACGAGTTTCTCAATATCTAAAGAGCGGCCTGCCCAGTCATCTGCCGCATCTAATATGGCGTAAAAACCGGTCAAATCGCCTATTGCATATTCTTCGTCTTTGGCTTTCATCATTTCAATTAATGTGATGTAGCCTAAAAAATATAATCCGTACATCAGCGAAATAGATGCATTCAAAGACAATTTATATTCTTCTACCAATTCGGAAAACATTTCACGAATCGTATTGATCGTGATGATTTCGTGGGCGTCAAAACCAAATTCATCTTGAAAATGCTGGCACGCTATATCCCATTGCTGCATGCTGTCTGAATAGGGGATATCGGTATCGCTCATAGGGTATGCCTTTCAGCTTCGTCTTACCAACAATTGGGACGCCAGATCATGCAAGGCGTTTTTATAAATACCATCCGGAATATATGCCAAAGTAGACAAAGCACGCTCGGCCTCATTCAAGGCGGCAGCGCGGGTGGCGTCTAGTGCACCAGTCCTGCGCACAATCTCCACAATATTAGTTAATCCGTCGACCGCGCCATTCTCAATCGCCTGTTGGATCAAACTGCGCTCCGCTGGCGTGCCGCGCTGCATGGCAATGATGAGCGGCAAGGTACTTTTTCCTTCGCGCAAGTCGTCGCCTAGGTTTTTGCCGAGCTCCTGGGTGTCGCCGTCGTAGTCGAGCAAGTCGTCAATCACTTGGAATGCGGTGCCTAGGGCTTGGCCATATTCGGCGCAAGCGTCTTCCACGGCTTGGGGGCTCTTGACCAAGATCGCTGCCAAACGGGTGCTGGCTTCAAATAGTTTGGCGGTTTTAGAGCGGATGACACGCAAATAAGCAGCTTCGTCCAAGCTCGCGTCGTGCATATTCATCAACTGCAAGACCTCGCCTTCTGCGATCACATTGGTGGCTTCGGCCAAGACTTCCATCACCCGCATGTCCTGCGCGTCGACCATCATCTGGAAGGCGCGTGAATACAAAAAATCACCCACCAGCACACTGGCAGGGTTACCAAAGCTCTCATTCGCAGTGGGGCGACCGCGTCTCAGCGTCGATTCGTCCACCACGTCGTCATGGAGCAGGGTTGCGGTGTGTATGAATTCCACAACAGCCGCCAAGTTGTGGTGCTGCGTCCCTTTGTAGCCCAAAGCGCCGGCCATCAACAGCAACAGGGCAGGCCGAATACGCTTGCCGCCCGCAGAAATGATGTATTGCGAGACGGTGCCCACCAAAGCCACGCCCGAGTCGAGCCGCTGGGCGATTACTCGGTCGACGGCCTCCATGTCGGCAGCGATAAGGGGGTGGGCAGTGCTTTGAGGGGCTGACAAGGGGAAAAGGGTTTAGGAGGCTTGTAAAACGTAGATCCGAGGGCCAACAGGCAGACAGATTATAGGGATTGGCATAAAAACCAAAGAATTGCTATAATCTTTGGCTCTGCGGAAATTCGTTCGTAGAGACAATTCACTCGTCTAGAGGTTTCATATGTACGCGGTCATAAAAACCGGTGGCAAACAGTATCGTGTTGCTGCCGGCGAAAAAATTAAAGTAGAACAGATTGCTGCGGATGTGGGCCAAGAGATCGTGTTAGACCAAGTATTGGCAGTCGGAAACGGCGCTGATCTCAAGGTTGGCACACCCTTGGTGTCCGGCGCAACAGTCAAGGCCACAGTTGTGGCACATGGCAAGCACGACAAAGTGCGCATTTTCAAAATGCGCCGTCGCAAGCACTATCAAAAACGCCAAGGGCATCGTCAGCAGTTCACTGAACTGCAGATTGCTTCCATCAACGGATAAGGAGCACTGAAATGGCACAGAAAAAAGGCGGCGGCTCTACGCGCAACGGGCGTGATTCCAAGCCCAAAATGCTCGGTGTAAAAGCTTTCGGCGGTGAGTTGATCACTGCTGGCGCGATCATCGTGCGTCAACGTGGAACCAAGTTCCATCCCGGCACCAATGTCGGTTTGGGCAAAGACCACACCTTGTTCGCTTTGGTGGACGGTCACGTATCGTTCAACGTCAAAGGCGCTTTGAACAAGCACATGGTCAACGTCACACCGGTCTAATCGGATTGGACGTTCCCCGACAAAGCCCCGACTTGTCGGGGCTTTCGTTTTTAACGCTCTTTATTAAACTTACCCCATGAAATTTGTAGACGAAGCCTATATCGACATCGCCGCCGGCGATGGCGGGAACGGTTGCGTCTCGTTTCGGCACGAGAAGTACAAAGAATTTGGCGGCCCCAACGGTGGCGACGGTGGACGCGGCGGCCATGTGTTTGCCATCGCAGACCCCAACCTCAACACCTTGGTCGACTTCCGCTTCTCCCGCCGCCATGAGGCCAAGCGCGGCCAGCACGGTTTGGGCTCCGATATGTTCGGCCATGCGGGTGACGACATCACCCTCAAAATGCCAGTGGGCACCATCATCACCGATGTCGAGACGGGTGACGTGTTGTTCGAGTTGCTGACACCTGGCGAAGTCATCACCATCGCCAAGGGGGGCGACGGCGGTTTTGGCAATATGCGTTTTAAGAGCGCCATCAACCGTGCACCACGCCAAAAAACACCCGGCTGGCCTGGCGAGAAAAAAGAACTCAAGCTCGAACTGAAAGTGCTGGCCGATGTCGGCCTGCTTGGCATGCCCAACGCTGGCAAATCGACGCTCATAAGCGCCATCTCAAATGCGCGACCCAAGATCGCTGACTATCCCTTCACCACCTTGCACCCCAATTTAGGTGTGGTGCGCGTGGCCCCCGAGCAAAGCTTCGTGGTGGCGGATGTGCCTGGTTTGATCGAGGGGGCATCCGAAGGCGCGGGCTTGGGTCACCAGTTCTTGCGGCACTTGCAGCGCACGCGTTTGTTGTTGCATCTTGTGGACATTGCACCATTTGATGACGCGGTCGATCCGGTGGCGCAAGCCAAAGCCATCGTTAACGAACTCAAAAAATACGACAAAGCTTTGTATGACAAACCACGCTGGTTAGTCTTGAACAAACTCGACATGGTCGGTGCCGATGAACGCGCCAAAGTGGTGGCGGACTTCGTCAAACGCTTCAAATACAAAGGCCCTGTCTACGAAATCTCCGCGCTCACGCGTGAAGGTTGCGAGCACTTGATCAAAGACATCTACAAACACATCAAAGCCCAGCAGGTCTCGGAGCAGGCGCCTGTCTACGTCGATCCGCGCTTTGTTGAGCAAGCACCATAAAACCTCCTTAGCCTTTGGGCAGATGACACTCACCAACCGTTTGAGTTACTCCAAAAACTTTTGACATGACTACAGAGAACAGCACGATCTTGCAAGATGCGCGACGCATCGTCGTCAAAGTTGGCTCTAGTTTGGTGACCAACGAAGGTCGTGGTTTAGACGAGCAGGCTATCGGTGAGTGGTGCCGTCAATTGAGCGCGTTGGTGCGCGAGGGTCGCGAGCTCATCATGGTCTCCAGTGGCGCGATTGCTGAGGGCATGAAGCGCTTGGGATGGCAGCAGCGCCCCAAAGCCTTGAACGAATTACAAGCCGCAGCAGCCGTTGGACAGATGGGCTTGGCCCAGATGTACGAAACCCAGTTGCGCCAAAACGGACTTGGCTCTGCCCAAGTGCTGTTGACGCATGCAGACCTGGCAGACCGCGAGCGTTACCTCAACGCCCGCTCGACTTTGCTCACCTTACTCAGCCACGGCGTGCTCCCCGTCATCAACGAGAACGACACCGTGGTCAACGACGAAATCAAGTTTGGCGACAACGACACTTTGGGTGCCTTGGTAGCCAACTTGGTCGAGGCGGATGCACTCATCATCCTCACCGACCAAAAAGGCCTCTACAGCGCTGACCCGCGCGTAGACCCCAGCGCAACTTTCGTGCACACCGCGCGTGCGGGCGATGCACAACTCGAAGCTATGGCGGGCGGCGCAGGCTCGAGCATTGGCAAGGGCGGCATGATCACCAAAATCTTGGCGGCCAAACGGGCGGCGGGTTCTGGTGCATCGACTGTCATCGCATGGGGACGCGAAACCGACGTGCTCTTGCGACTAGCTAAAGGCGAAGCTATCGGCACCTTGTTGGTCGCACCCACCCAAAAACAACAGGCCCGCAAGCAGTGGATGGCAGACCATTTGCAACTGCGCGGTTCGATCACTGTCGATAAAGGTGCGGTGGACAAAGTCCGCAAAGAGGGCAAAAGTCTTTTGCCTATCGGCATGACCGCAGTCGAGGGCGAGTTCTCGCGCGGAGAGGTCATCGCCATATTGGATCCGCAGGGTGTGGAAATCGCGCGTGGCCTCGCCAACTATGCGAGCGCCGAAGCGCGTTTGATTTGTCGCAAACCTTCGGGTGAGATCGAGGCCTCTCTGGGCTACATCGCCGAGCCCGAGATGGTGCACCGCGATAACCTGGTGCTCAGCCTTATTCCGTAGGTCGATGCGCCGTGTTGGGGTCGGGCTCGAAAGTCCCGCCTGGTGGCAACTCCATCGTGAACGACATGCCAAATTGTTTGGACACCACAAATTCACCGCTGATAGAAGTACCGTTTCGCGTTTGGCGTGAACGTATATCAAAGCGCGGCAAGAAGCGCGACAGCTCGGTCAGTGCCATTTCGTAAACGCCACGTTTGAACTCCACCACCACATCCAGCGGCACCCAATAGTCATTCCAACGCCAGGCATCGAACTCGGGGTGGTCGGTGGCGCGCAGATTCAAGTGGTGGTCGGGCACTACCATTTGCAGCAAAAACCATATTTGCTTTTGGCCTTTGTAAAAGCCACGCGCATCGCGTCGGACATACCGATCTGGCACCTCATAGCGCAACCAGTCGCGGGTACGGGCCACGATACGCACGTGCTCCGGTTGGAGCCCCACTTCTTCGTGCAGTTCGCGAAACATCGCCTGCTCGGGCGTCTCGCCGCGGTCGATGCCGCCTTGTGGAAACTGCCAACTGTGGGTGCGTATGCGTTTGCCCCAAAACACCTGATTTTTCTGGTTGAGCAAGATGATGCCGACGTTGGGTCTAAACCCTTCTCGGTCAAGCATAATCAAACCTCAAATTTCTTAAATTGCATCCATTATGCACAGTCACGCTGTGTTGACCTCCGGATTCACCCTGATAGCGCGCGTATGAAAGCCTCCCAGTTCCTCATCTCCACCCTCAAAGAAGCACCGGCTGACGCAGAAATCGTGAGCCACCAGCTCATGATGCGCGCTGGCCTCATCAAAAAACTCGGCGCTGGCATTTACAACTACATGCCCATGGGCTTGCGGGTAATCCGCAAGGTCGAAGCCATCGTGCGCGACGAGATGAACAAAGCTGGAGCGGTCGAACTCTCTATGCCCGTAGTGCAACCTTCAGAACTTTGGCAAGAGACGGGACGCTTTGAAAAAATGGGCCCTGAGTTGCTGCGCATCAAAGACCGCCACGGCCGTGATTTTGTTGTGCAGCCTACGAGCGAAGAAGTCATCACCGACATCGCCCGCCAAGAAATTCGCAGCTACAAGCAGTTGCCAAAAAACTTTTACCAAATCCAAACCAAGTTCCGCGACGAACGCCGTCCCCGCTTTGGATTGATGCGTGGGCGCGAGTTCACCATGAAAGACGCCTACAGCTTTGACCGCGACATGGGTTCCGCCAAAGCCAGCTACCAAGTCATGGCCGAGGCCTACCGAAAAATCTTTGACCGCTTCGGCCTGCAATACCGCGCGGTCGCCGCAGACAGCGGCGCCATCGGCGGCGACTTGAGCGAAGAGTTTCAGGTGATCGCCGCAACGGGCGAAGACGCCATCGTCTACTGCCCGCAGAGCGACTACGCTGCCAACATGGAAAAGGCCGAGGCCTTGGCACCTGTACATGCACGCGCTGCGGCGACGGCAACGCTGACCCAAACTGCAACACCCAACAAAAGTACCTGCGAAGATGTCGCGGCTTTACTCAAAGTGCCACTCAATACCACCGTCAAATCATTGGTGTTGGCTACAGACGCACTGGACGAAAAAGGCGAGATCGCCAAGACTACCGTTTGGCTTTTGTTAGTGCGTGGCGACCACGACATGAACGAAGTCAAAGTGGGCAAGTTGCCAGGCTTCGAAGGTGGCTTTCGCTTCGCAACGCTTGCCGAGATTGAAACTCACTTCGGTTGTAAGCCAGGCTACCTAGGACCGGTGCAACTCAAGCAGGCGTTGAAAGTAGTCGCTGACCGCGACGTGGCCGTGATGCACGACTGGGTTTGTGGTGCCAACTTGGTGGACTTCCACTACACAGGCGTCAACTGGGGCCGCGATCTGCCTGAACCCGATTTAGTCGCAGACATTCGCAACGTCCTAGCTGGCGATGCATCTCCAGATGGCAAGGGCACCTTGGCGATTGAGCGTGGCATTGAAGTGGGCCACGTGTTCTACCTCGGCACCAAATACTCTAAAGCGATGAACGCCACCTTCTTGGATGAAAACGGCAAACC
>CANBZB010000040.1 GCA_947373745.1 Burkholderiales bacterium
GAGGGACAAATCACCTATGCCGTCCCTAAAGAAGACGGACAGCTCACGTTGTATGTGTCGACCCAGCATCCAGACGGTAACCAACGCGAAGCCGCCCATGCGCTGAATTTGCACACCAATGATGTGGAAGTGATCTGCCGCCGTATGGGTGGAGGCTTTGGTGGCAAAGAAGGTAATGCCAGCATCTTCAGCCAAAGCGCAGCTTTGGCCGCTTTCAAGTTGCAAAAACCTGTGAAGTTGCGCGTGAACCGCGACGACGACATGACCATCACCGGTAAGCGCCATGATTTCCGTATCGACTACGAAGTGGGGTTTGACGATAACGGCCGCGTTTTGGGTGCAGACATCACCCTCATGTCGCGGTGCGGTTACAGCACCGACTACTCAGGCCCTGTTAATGACCGCGCTTGTTTGCACATTGACAACACGTACCACATCCCCGCTTTGAAGTTGGTCAGCCACCGCTGCAAAACCAATACGCAAAGCGCGACGGCTTTCCGTGGTTTTGGTGGACCGCAAGGCATGTTTGGTATCGAAACCGTGATGGATGAGATTGCTGCAACTTTGGGCAAAGATTCCTTGGATATTCGCAAAATCAACCTCTACCAAGACCCTGCTATCAGTGGTTCGCCCGACACCATGACCACCCAATACAACCAGTTGATCGAAGACTGGGTGGGTGACAAGGTGATTGCGCAGGTTGAAAAAGAATCCAATTACGCTGAACGCCGCAAGGCAGTGCAAGCTTTTAACGCCAAGAGCAAAACCCGCAAACGTGGTTTGGCTTTGGTGCCATTGAAGTTTGGCATCAGCTTTACCGCCACCCATTTGAACCAAGGCGGCGCTTTGCTGGTGGTCTACATGGACGGCTCAGTCAGTTGCAACCATGGTGGAACAGAGATGGGCCAAGGCCTCAACACCAAGATGGCGCAGGTGTGTGCAGATGGCTTGGGTATTGGCGTCGACAAAGTACGGATCACGGCCACTGACTCACAGAAAGTGCCCAATGCTTCTGCCACTTCTGCCTCCAGCGGTGCAGACATCAATGGCGCTGCCATCATGAATGCCACGTCGCAAATGCGCGAGCGCCTAAAGCCCGTAGCCGCCCGCATGCTCGGTTGCTCGGAAGCCGACATTACTTTTGCCAACAGCGAAGCGCATGGCGGTGGTAAGTCGGTGAAATGGGCAGATGTGACCAAGCAAGCGTGGCTAGACCGCGTGGGTTTGAGCGTCACAGGTTTTTACATGACGCCTGAAATCAAATACGACTTCACCACCTTAAATGGCCGTGCTTTCTATTACTACTGCTACGGCGCTGCGGTTAGTGAAGTGGAAATCAACACCCGCACTGGAGAGTGGTGGCTGAAGGCCGTCGATATCGTGCATGACGTGGGCAAGAGCATCAACCCTGCGTTAGACAAAGGCCAAATCGAAGGCGCGTTTGTGCAAGGCATGGGCTGGCTGACCATGGAGGAATGTATTTGGGATAAGAAGGGTAAGTTGCTCACGCATGGCCCGAGCACTTACAAAATCCCAGTCGCGGGCGATATACCTGAGCACTTCAAAGTGACACTGTTCGACGGCTACAACCTGAAGCCCACACCTTTCAATAGCAAAGCGACCGGTGAGCCACCATTGATGTTGGGCTTGTCTACTTTCTTTGCTTTGCGCGATGCCGTCGCCGCAAGCGCTGAGCACAAAGCAGTGGTGCATCTTGATGCGCCTGCCACGCCAGAGCGCATCTTGATGGCATGTGAGAAGGTCAAAGCGGAAGTCGCACAAGCTTAAGCGCGTTAGCGCTTTGCTTGTCCAGTCTCTTTCGCTTCGCTCTACATTCGCGTGCCGCGCCACACCGCCGAGTTATGGAACCAACTCCAGCATGCCGATGGCGTGTTGGTCACGGTTGTTAGTGTGCAAGGCTCAGGGCCGCGCGAAGTAGGCGCTTGGATGGCGGTGTTTCCGCAGACCTTGGTCAACACCATTGGTGGCGGACATTTGGAATTCCAGGCCATTGTAGAAGCTAGGAGCTTGATTGGATCTGGTCGACAAGACGGCGCGCTTGTTAACCGATACGCATTGGGCCCAGCATTGGGACAATGTTGTGGTGGTGTGGTGCATTTGAAGTTTGAGCACATCTCGCAAACGGATATGCCTATGTTGCGGCAACGTTTACCTAGCCAAGCCAAGCCAGTGGCCTTGTTTGGTGGAGGACATGTAGGACATGCCTTGGTGAATGTGTTGAGTAACCTCCCATTTCAGGTGCAATGGATAGACAGCCGAGATGAAATTTTTCCTGCGCAACTTCCGGCGAATGTGGTCTGTGACCACTCGGATCCTGTGCATGCTGCAGTAGAAGCTTTGCCAAGTGGCGCTTCAGTGTTAATCATGAGTTTTAGCCATGCAGAAGATCTAGATGTGGTGGCGGCATGTCTCAAGCGGCAACGCTTGCAGGCTGATTTGAAATTTGCAGGACTGATCGGTAGCAAAACCAAATGGGCGACGTTTCAACACCGCTTAGAGGCTAAGGGGTTTAGCGCTCAAGAGATGGCGTTTATTACCTGTCCAATTGGTGTAGAAGGTATTACTGGCAAAGAGCCTGAAGTCATTGCTGTTGCTGTTGCTGCGCAGCTGCTACAACAACATTGAAAAATTGAAAAGTATTAAAAGGCGATAGAGCAAACATGGATGCGTATTTTTTAGATTGGGCGAATTTGCTGCTACGTTGGGTGCATGTGATTACTGCTATTGCATGGATTGGTTCGTCGTTTTATTTTGTCTTTTTAGATAACAACCTGATCCGGCCTAACTCACCCGATTTGCTCGAAAAGGGTGTCGACGGGGCTATGTGGGCGGTCCATGGTGGCGGTTTTTATAACCCCCAAAAATACATGGTGGCCCCGAAAAAAATCCATACCAAGCTGCATTGGTTTTATTGGGAAAGCTACTCCACCTGGTTGTCTGGTTTTGCGCTGTTCACAGTTTTGTATTTGTGGAACGCTGGCACTTTTTTAATTGACAAGTCTTTGATGGATTGGTCGAGTGCACAAGCTATTTGTGCGGCCTTGGCTTTTTTGGTGGTGTTTTGGTTCATTTACGACGTGATCAGCCGAGCCTTTGGATTTAGACAGAATGGCGAACTGATTGTCGGCGCCAGCATGTTTGTGGTGATCGCATTCGCTGCCTGGTTGGCCTGTCATTTGTTTGCTGGCCGAGCCGCCTTTTTATTGGTGGGCGCCATGATTGCCACTGCCATGAGCGCCAATGTGTTCTTCTGGATCATTCCAGGGCAACGCAAAGTAGTGGCTGCCATGACTTCTGGCGTGGCCATGGATCCCAAAGAACTTGCCATGCACGGTAAGCGTGGAAAGCAACGCAGCGTTCACAACACTTACTTCACGTTACCTGTAATTTTTGCCATGCTCAGCAACCATTACAGTTTTTTATATACGCATGAAAAGCACTGGGTTATTTTGGTGATGATGATGCTGTCGGGCGCCTTGATACGCCAGTTCTTTGTGCAACGCCATGGCTACCACTTGGGGCGCGCTAAAAATCCATGGCCATTTGCTGTCGCTGGCGTGGTTGTTTTAGTTGGTGTGATTGTGTGGATGCGACCTGCTCCTTCAGCTTCCGATACAAGTTCAAGCAAAGCTGCGCCAGTGAGCTACGCACAAGTGCAGCAAGTATTTGCGCAACGTTGCTATTCCTGCCACGGGGAGCAAGTACAAATGAAAAATGTACGGTTTGATTCCCCTGAAGGGGTAAAACAACACGCGATTGGCATTTACCAGCAAGCCGTAGTCTTGCGCCAAATGCCCATGAATAATGCAACGGGCATTACCGAAGAAGAGCGTTTGTTGATCAAGCGTTGGTTCGAAGGTGGCGCTGCGTTGAAGTAATGCTGTTAGCCCTACGCATATGCGATTAGCCTTCCTTAGATTTTTTTGGTTGGTAATTATTTCGAGCGGTGCTGTTGTATTCGCAACCGCAAAGGCAGAAGAAGTAACCGTAGCCGTCGCTGCCAATTTCACCGCTCCGATGCAAAAAATTGCGCAAGCCTTTGAACAAGATACGGGGCACAAGGCCTTGCTAGCATTTGGAGCAACAGGAAAGTTTTATGCGCAAATTAAAAATGGTGCGCCCTTTGCTGTGTTCTTGTCTGCCGATGATGAAACACCCGCACGCTTAGAAAAAGAAAGTGTTGCCGTTGCTGGCACAAGATTTACTTACGCGGTTGGACGATTGGCCTTGTGGAGCAAGAACCCTTATTTGGTAGATGACAAAGGTCAAGTTCTGCTAAGTAACACCACGGATAAAAATAGCTTCAAGAAACTAGCGATTGCTGATCCCAAGCTTGCGCCCTATGGTGCTGCGGCAATGGAGGTCATTGAACGCATGGGTGTAATAGCCAAAGTGAGGCCTAAACTGGTGCAAGCTGACAGCATCGGCCAAGCCTTTCAGTTTGTGATGACAGAGAACGCAGAACTTGGTTTTGTGGCTTTGTCGCAAATTTATATAGATAGTCGCATTACCCAAGGCAGTGCGTGGGTGGTGCCTCAAAACTTTTACACATCTTTGAAGCAAGATGCAGTCTTATTACCTTTGGGTAAAGACAATGCAGCGGCGCTTGCATTGATGAAATATATGCGTACTGACCGCGTACAAGCCATCATTCGCACCTACGGCTATACCCTGTAGAGTTGTGGCTATGCATTTAACTTCCGAAGACTTCGCAGCCATTTTGTTGACGTTGCAATTGGCGAGTGTCACCACGGTGTTGTTGCTTTTTCTGGCAACGCCTATTGCTTGGTGGTTGGCGCATACGCAATCTGGATGGCGTGCACCTATCGCTGCCTTGGTGGCGTTGCCGTTGGTATTGCCTCCGACCGTGCTGGGGTTTTATTTGTTGATCGCGCTAGGCCCACTCGGGCCGGTTGGGCAATTCACACATTGGGCGGGTTGGGGTTCGTTGGCATTTAGCTTTTCGGGTTTGGTATTGGGTTCAATGATTTACTCCTTACCCTTTGCGGTGCAGCCTTTGGTGAATGCATTTGAAGCGATGGGCTCGCGCCCCATGGAGGTCGCCGCTACTTTGCGGGCGAATAAGTTAGACGCATTCTTTACAGTGGCTATTCCGTTGGCTAAGCCTGGATTTGTGATGGCGGCCATGTTGAGTTTTGCGCACACCGTGGGAGAGTTTGGTGTGGTGCTGATGATTGGCGGCAATATCCCAGACAAAACGCGTGTAGTCTCGACCCAAATTTATGGGCATGTGGAAGCGATGGAATATGCGCAAGCGCATGGCCTTGCAGGTGCGATGTTGGTATTTTCTTTGGTGGTGCTACTAGTGCTTTCATGGAAGAACAGACGTACGGCGCAAACAGCCACATGAATTCAATCCGATTGCAACTCGAACTGGCACGTGGCAGTTTCAATTTGAAAGTAGACCTGCATCTGCCCGTGCAGGGAATCAGTGTTATTTACGGCCCATCAGGTTCCGGCAAAACCACCTTGTTACGTTGCGTTGCTGGGCTAGAAACGCAAGCGCGTGGACGGGTGCAAGTAGTTTCAGATGTTTGGCAAGACGATTCGCTAGGGGTAAGCTTGCCCACTTCCCAAAGACCCTTGGGATATGTATTCCAAGAGGCCTCTTTGTTTGCACACTTAGATGTCGCGGCCAATTTGTCTTATGGATTGAAACGAAGCCATGCGCGCAATCAACAAATGGTTCTCGATGAAGCCATTGCCCTACTAGGTATTGGTGAGTTACTACACAGGCGCACTGACCAACTCTCTGGCGGAGAGCGTCAACGTGTAGCGATTGCAAGAGCCTTAGCCACGCAACCCAAACTGCTTTTGCTCGATGAACCGCTTGCTTCCTTAGATCTTGCGCGCAAAAAAGAGATCTTGCCGTGGTTAGAAAAATTGCGCGACGAATTGAAAATCCCCATGCTTTATGTCACGCATGCTGCTGATGAAGTGGTGCGATTAGCGGATACCTTGGTAGTCATGGAGTCTGGACAAGTGCGCGCGGTAGGCCCTGTCACTGAGGTGCTCTCCAATATCGATCTTCCTTTGGTGGTGGGTGACGATGTGGGCGCGCTGATTGAGGGCCATGTGCAGGCCTTAGATAAGGAGTGGCACTTGTCGCAAGTGCGTATATCGAAAGCAAGTTCAGGTATTGCAGGCGAAGGCAACCCAACAGTTGCATCCTTATGGGTGCGTGATAGTGGGCTTCAAATAGGTCAACCAGTGCGCTTACGCGTGTTGGCACGCGATGTGAGTATTACCCTAGAAGTGGCTCAAAACACCAGTATTCAAAACCATTTGCCTTGTGTAGTCGAGTCCATCCATGCAGAGTCGCATCCCTCGCAAGTGTTATTGCGCTTGCGTTGTGGAGAGGTGTTTTTGCTTGCGCGCGTGACAGCGCGTGGCGTGCATGATTTGGGATTGCAAGTTGGAATGCAGGCTTGGGCGCAAGTGAAGTCAGTTGCTTTGGTCAAGTAAGAGCAGGCCGAGCACTTTCTGCTAGTTGCACAGCAAGTTGGTTGTGCCTTTCAACTAGTGGGCCTAT
This sequence comes from Burkholderiales bacterium, assembly GCA_947373745.1. Classification (GTDB taxonomy): domain Bacteria; phylum Pseudomonadota; class Gammaproteobacteria; order Burkholderiales; family Burkholderiaceae_C; genus Limnohabitans. Next base: position 6,575 of record CANBZB010000040.1, read on the forward strand.
GTCCACTGAAGTTAGACGGCCTTCTCGCACCATCACCCGCCCATTCACAATCGCGTAGTCAGCGTTATCGCTAGAGCACAAAAGCAAAGCCCCCAATGGGTCATGCACTGCACCACCCGCCATGCTAAGTGTGTCAGTGCGAAACATTGCGAAGTCGGCGCAATAGCCCACTTTGATTTGGCCAATCTCATGGGAACGCCCCAGGACCTCAGCGCCTCCGCGCGTTGCTAGACGAATAGCATCGCGTGGCGTCATCTCCGAAGGTCCTACATCGCAACCGAAAAATGTTTGTCCATTCTTGGTTTGTGGTGGCTGGTTTCCACGACCCACACGCGCAAGCAGCATGGCTTGACGCGCTTCGTTCAACATATGCCCTGCGTCATTGCTAGCGCTGCCGTCTACGCCTAAACCAATAGGGACGCCCATATCGAGAAACCGGCGCAGTGGCAATATGCCGCTTGCAAGTCGCATATTGCTGCAAGGGCAGTGCGCTAAGCCTGTGCGTGTTTTGGCAAAAAGATATGCGCCATCGTCATCTAACTTGACGCAATGGGCATGCCAAACGTCATTGCCTACCCAGTCTAAATCTTGTACATATTGCGCAGGGGTGCAATTAAATTTTTCTTGGGTGTAGGCGACATCGTGGTCGTTCTCTGCCAAGTGCGTGTGTAAGCGTACGCCATAAGCACGGGCTAATTTGGCAGACTCTCGCATTAAATCTTGGCTCACGCTAAAAGGAGAGCAAGGTGCAACTGCTACATGGGTCATGGAACCAAAACTGGCGTCATGCCATGTCTCTATCAGGCGTTGGGTTTCTTTCAATATGAAGGGTTCTTTTTCAACGGCTTGGTCGGGAGGAAGACCTCCCTGTGATTCCCCCACGCTCATGCTGCCGCGTGTTGCAGTGAATCGCATTCCAATATCGTGCGCAGCTTCAATGCTGTCATCCAACCTGACGCCGTTGGGATAGATATAGAGATGGTCACTGGTGGTTGTGCACCCAGATAGCAGTAATTCCGCCATTGCGACTTGGTTTGAAGCGCGAACCATTTCTGGTGTGAGCCCCAACCATATGGGATACAAACCTTTTAACCAAGAAAACAACTCCGCGTTTTGAACCTGCGGTACTGCACGTGTGAGGCATTGCACCATATGGTGATGCGTATTCACCATGCCGGGAATCACAACGTGCTTGCGCGCATCGATCACTTCATCCACTGGGTTGTCTGCCAACCATGCATCCAGCGGTTCGTCTTTGGTAAAGATACGTGCGATGCGTCCGTCACGCACCAATACGGACGCGCCTTGATGTTCGGTGCCTTGATCGTCTTGCGTGGCTATGTGTTGGGCGCGATGAATGAGAAGGGTGGTCATATGCGTCAAAATGTGTCTGTCACTACTTTAACTCGAGAGGAAGAAAAGCTAGTCTCGAACGCTTAAAGTCTGTGTTTTGCAAATCAACATGAAAAGAGCTAAGACCAACCCATGAAAACTTACAAAATCGCATGCATCCCTGGAGACGGCATTGGTAAAGAGGTGATTCCTGCCGGTGAACTTGTTTTGCAAGCTTTAGCAAATAAGAGCAAGACTTTCCAATTCGCATTCAGCCATTTCGGCTGGGGTGGTGACTGGTACCGAGAACATGGCGAAATGATGCCTGCTGATGGACTCGACGCATTACGCCCCATGGATGCGATTTTGTTCGGTTCTGCCGGTGATCCCGATATTCCAGACCACATCACCTTGTGGGGTTTGCGTCTCAAAATCTGCCAAGGATTTGACCAATACGCCAATGTGCGTCCCACACGTATCTTGCCGGGTATCGATGCACCACTAAAACGCTGCACACCCAAAGACTTGGATTGGGTGATCGTGCGTGAAAACTCAGAGGGTGAATACGCGGGAGTGGGTGGACGCGCGCACCAAGGCCATCCGATTGAAGTGGCAACCGATGTGTCAATGATGACGCGTGCAGGGGTAGAGCGCATCATGCGTTATGCGTTTAAGTTAGCGCAATCGCGTCCTCGCAAATTGTTGACGGTGGTGACCAAGTCGAACGCCCAACGCCATGCGATGGTGATGTGGGATGAGATTGCGGTGCAGATCAGCAAAGAGTTTCCAGATGTGAAATGGGACAAAGAATTGGTAGACGCGGCCACTGCGCGCATGGTTAACCGTCCTGCGACCTTGGATACCTTGGTGGCTACCAATTTGCATGCCGATATCCTGAGCGACCTTGCTGCTGCCTTGGCCGGCAGTTTGGGCATCGCGCCCACCGGCAACATAGATCCTGAACGTCGCTACCCCAGTATGTTTGAGCCTATCCACGGCTCTGCCTTTGACATCATGGGCAAAGGTCTGGCAAACCCTGTTGGAACTTTCTGGAGTTGTGTCATGCTCTTGGAGCATTTGGGAGAAAAAGAAGCTGCCAATGCGTTAATGGCCGCTATTGAAAAAGTGACCGGAAACCCTGCGTTGCATACGGGCGACTTGGGCGGTAACGCAACAACAGACCAAGTTACAAAAGCAGTGTGTGCGGAGTTGAGTTGATTGAAGTAAAAAAACTAGGAGACAGCTATGAGGATTTTCAACACTAAATATGCCGGGCTTATGTCGGGCCTGATCGGCACCCTGTTGGCTACCAGCGTCTGGGCGCAACCCTGCCCAGACAAAAACGTCAATTATTGGCAAGCCTTCACTCCAGGTGGCGAGTCTGATTTATCAGCGCGCCACCAACAAACTGTGCTCAAACGTAAATGCCCCGCGATTGAAACCATCGTGCAATACAAGGCAGGTGCGGGAGGCGCATTGATGTGGTCGCAAATCAATACTTTGCCTGGAGATGGCTTCAATGTGGTGGGTATTAATTTGCCGCATATCGTGTTCCAGCCTATTGAAGGTCAGGTGCAGTACAAGACCACAGATATCACGCCTGTGTATTGGTTTCACTACACACCAGACATCTTGGTAGTCCCTGTTGCCAGTGCTATCAAAAACTTTGCAGAGTTTGTCGAAGCCGCCAAAAAAGAGCCAGGCAAACTTTCATTGGGTGGCTCAGGATTGAATTCAGCCAACCACGCGGCACATGAGCGACTCAATGCTGCTTTCAATGTCAAAACGATTTACGTGCCTTTCAAGGGGACTGGCGATATGACCACCTCTGTTTTGGGTAGTCAAGTAGATGGCGCTATTACTTATGTGCCTTTTGCGATTGCCAACAAAACCCGTGTGCGTGCATTGGCGGTGGCTATGGATAAACGCCATCCCTTGATGCCGGATGTGCCTACCTTTAAAGAGCTTGGCGTGAATTGGGTAGACGGCGCCTATCGCGGCATCGGCATGCCTAAATCAACACCCCCAGAACTGCGTAAACGCATCTCAGACCTTTGGGCGAATTTAAATAACGATGCTGAGATGAAAGAACTTGCCGCTAAAAATGGATTTGAGTTAACGAACATAGGCGTAGAACAAATGGATGCCTTTATGAAAGAACGCACCCAAATCTACACTGAGGGTGCAGCGCGTTTGGGATTGGGTAAGAAGTAATGCATGTGAATGTCCCGCATAAGAATTTCAATCTGGAAGATGTAAAGGCAGACCCTCAAGTTTTTTTGCTGCAATTGTTCGATGCCGCAGTGCGTCGCGCTATGCCTTTGCACAACACGCAAGCTTTTTTGCCAGCCCCACCGAAGGGACGTACCTTAGTTCTCGGAGCTGGCAAAGCAGGCGGTGCGATGGCACACGCTGTCGAGGCTTTGTGGCCGGTAGATAAGCCACTGTCCGGTTTGGTAGTTACACGTTATGGACACACACCAGATCGCCCACTAGGTGTGCCGCAACGCATCGATATTGTGGAGGCCTCTCACCCCGTACCAGACAAGGCGGGTCTGGATGCGTCGCAACGTATTTTGTCTTTGACGCAAGGACTTACAGAAGATGATTTGGTGTTGTGTTTGATATCAGGCGGCGGATCTGCATTACTCACTGCACCTGCAGACGGTTTGCGTTTAGAAGACAAACAACGTATTAACCAAGAGTTGTTAAATTGCGGCGCATCGATTGGCGAGATGAACTGTGTACGCAAACATTTGTCACGTATTAAAGGCGGTCGTTTAGCAGCAGCGTGTAAACCTGCCCGTGTGGTGACGCTCACCATCAGCGATGTGCCGGGCGATGATCCTTCTGTTATTGCCAGCGGACCCACCGTGCCCGATGCGTCTACTTGTTTAGATGCTTGGAATATCTTGCAACGCTATGGCATTGCTCTGCCCCTTAAGGTGGAGGCTGATTTAAAAGCGGGAGTGTTAGAGACTCCCAAGCCTTCTTCCGCTTGGCGTAACAACAGCGTTCACTTGATAGCAACGCCCTTGCAATCGTTGGAAGCTGCTGCCCAAATGGCACGTGATGCAGGTCTCAATGCATATGTGTTGTCCGATGAATTGGAAGGAGAGTCCCGCGAAGTTGGCAAAGTGCATGCTGCAATGGCTAGAGCTGCTGCGCGCGGTATCGGACCGTTTCAAAAACCTTGTGTGATTTTGAGTGGTGGTGAGACTACTGTGACGATTCGTCAGCAAGTAGCAGGAACGCCTAAAGGTCGGGGTGGACGCGCTGGTGAGTTTTGTTTAGGCCTTGCAGTAGCCCTGCAAGCGCAAGAAAAAATATGGGCGCTAGCTGCAGACACAGACGGAATTGATGGTGTGGAAAGCAATGCAGGCGCTTTAGTTACGCCGAACACCTTGCATCGTGCCGCTGAAAAAGGTATGCAAGCGACTAGCTATTTAGACCGCAATGATGCCTATGGTTTCTTTGAAGGTTTGGAAGACTTGGTCGTGACAGGCCCCACGCACACCAATGTCAACGACTTTCGTGCGATTTTGGTTTTATAAACTTACTGTGCGAAACCTACCTCTAAAATCATCCCCATGAGCATCAAATCAGACAAATGGATTCGGCGTATGGCCGAACAGCACGGCATGATCGAGCCTTTCGAGCCTGGTCAAATTCGACACAACGCGGCTGGCGAAAAAATCGTGAGCTACGGCACCAGCAGCTATGGATATGACATCCGATGTGCGCCTGAGTTCAAGGTCTTCACTAACATCTACAGCACGGTGGTTGACCCTAAGAATTTTGACGAACGCAGTTTTGTAGATATGCATTCCGATGTCTGCATCATTCCACCCAACAGTTTTGCGCTGGCGCGCACAGTCGAATACTTTCGTATTCCACGCAATGTGCTGACCGTATGTTTAGGCAAGAGTACGTATGCGCGCTGCGGCATCATCGTCAACGTCACACCGTTCGAACCAGAATGGGAAGGCTATGTGACCCTTGAGTTCAGCAACACCACGCCACTGCCAGCCAAGATATATGCGGGCGAGGGATGCGCGCAGGTACTCTTTTTTGAGAGTGATGAGGTGTGCGAAACCAGTTACAAAGACCGTGGTGGTAAATACCAGGGCCAAGTAGGTGTGACACTGCCTAAAACTTAACTAATCCCCCGCAGTTGGCCTGTTTTCGAGCCAACTAGTCCAGAGTGCGACAATAGCGCTCTAAATGACTACTTCTTTTTCTAATTTGCAGCTAGCCCCAGCGCTAGCACGTGCCGTCTCTGAAATGGGCTATGAGTCCATGACGCCTATCCAAGCCCAAGCCATTCCTGTTGTATTGACAGGGCAAGACGTGATGGGTGCGGCGCAAACGGGTACCGGTAAAACTGCCGCCTTCTCTTTGCCACTATTACAGCGCTTACTCAAACACGAAAACAGCTCTACCTCGCCTGCGCGTCACCCTGTGCGCGCATTGGTTTTATTGCCCACGCGTGAGTTGGCAGACCAAGTGGCACAGCAAGTCAAGGCCTATGCGAAATATACGCAGTTGCGTAGCGCGGTGGTGTTTGGTGGCATGGACATGAAGCCACAAACGATTGAGTTGAAAAAAGGCGTCGAGGTCTTGGTGGCAACACCAGGCAGGTTGCTAGACCATATTGAAGCCAAGAATGTGGTGCTCAACCAAGTTGAATATGTCGTCTTGGACGAAGCAGACCGAATGCTCGACATCGGCTTCTTGCCAGACTTGCAACGCATTTTGAGCCATTTGCCAAAGCAGCGCACGACGCTGTTGTTCTCTGCGACGTTTTCGCCTGAAATCAAACGCTTAGCTAGTAGCTATTTGCAAAACCCCGTCACGATTGAAGTTGCGCGTCCTAACGAGACCGCTGCGACGATTGAACAACATTTCTACAGCGTCAGTGTGGATGACAAATACCGTGCCTTGCGCCAATTGGTCAAGAGCAAAGGCATTACCCAAGCTTTTGTTTTTTGCAATAGCAAGTTGGGTTGTGCACGCTTGGCACGTTCGCTAGAGCGAGACGGTCTTCGCACCACAGCTCTGCATGGGGACAAGAGCCAAGATGAACGTCTCAAGGCGCTAGAAGCCTTCAAGCAAGGCCAAGTGGACTTGTTGGTGTGCACCGATGTCGCCGCTCGCGGTCTAGATATCAAAGACGTGCCTGCAGTGTTTAACTTTGATATCCCTTTCAATGCGGAAGACTATGTGCACCGCATCGGACGCACTGGACGTGCTGGTGCACAAGGGCAGTCGATCAGCTTTGTGTCTGCGAGTGACCAACGTTTGGTGGTGGACATTGAAAAGCTGCTGAAAACCAAAATCGAACTTGAAGCTGTTGAGTTTGAAGAAGACAAGCCGCGTGGACATATGAACACAGGCCGTCGGGCCTGGGGCAATGACGATCCCCGTGACGCGATAGACGCACCTCGCGAGTCTCAAAACCGCTCGCGCAGTAATTACGCGAGCTCACCACGTGTCAAACACGACCCGTTTTTTGACACGCCATATGAAGAGCCTTCAGCTGACGCAGTCAAACCAGCGGCTGCGCCGGACCCATTGCGTAAATCACCGAATATCAAGCCAAAGCGAAATGTCGCGGCGCTGTTTAAAACAACGGCTTAAATAGGCTGGTTGCAGGTTGAAATTTTCTTGCAGATTGCCCTAGACGCTAAGTCAAGGCCCATTTATTTCAAGGGGTCTTGAGACTGCGGGCATTTAACTTGCAAGCGCTCCGCCAGACGTGCATCTTTAATAAGCACGTCATCTAGCTTTAGTGCAGTTAAGCATCCACCCCATAAACAGCCGTCATCCAAACACATTACGTCTGGACGTGGCGGTAATTGAAGCGTTGACCAATGGCCAAATGCAATCACCGTGTTCTGGGTCAATCGGTTGGGAAGATCAAACCAAGGCATCAAGCCAGTGGGTGCATTTTCTGGTGCTTTTTTGTAAAAGAAATCCATATCACCCGCTGCATTGCAATAACGCATGCGGGTGAATGCATTGACGATGATGCGTAATCGGTCATGCCCCGTTAAGGCATCATCCCACTGATTGGGCATGCCCCCATACATATGGGCAATAAAGTCACCAAGTGTGTCGCTGCGCAATATCGACTCTACTTCGGCTGCAAGGGCTAATGCTTTTTCCGCTGTCCATTGCGGTAGCACGCCGGCGTGCACCATCAATATATTGCCAACTTGCAACGCCATATGCTGATGGCGTAGCCAATGCAACAGTGCCTCACGGTCAGACGCATTCAAAATATCTTGGATAGTGTCGGATGCGTTGAGTTTTCGTGCACCAAACGATACCGCCAATAAATGGAGGTCGTGGTTACCAAGTACACACTGTGCGCTGCTGCCAAAACCCATGAGTCTTCGTACAACTTGGGCGTTATTAGGACCGCGATTCACCATATCGCCCAACATATAAAGCGTATCGCGGCTGGGTGAGAAGTCGATATGTTGGAGCAAACGCACCAAAGCTTCGTCACAACCTTGTACGTCGCCAATCAAGTAAAGTGCCATGTTCTGATTGTCTCAAACTGATGGCCTTAGTCTTCTACCCATGGATATCTTTTTAATCTTCTTGCTTACGCTGCTCAACGGCGTGTTTGCCATGTCCGAAATGGCGCTGGCATCATGCCGTAAGCCACGTTTGGTAGCACTCGAAGCAGAGGGTGACACTGGTGCGCGGGCGGCTTTACGTTTGCTGGCGCAGCCCACCCAGTTTTTATCGACGGTGCAAATTGGTATTACGTCGATTGGCGTTCTCAACGGTATTGTGGGTGAAGCTGCGTTTAGTTTGAACTTGTCGCGCTGGTTAATGGCGCAAGGCGTAGCCGATCGATTTGCTGAAGGTCTTGCGACTGCATGTGTCGTCACCTTGATTACGCTGAGCACCATTTTGTTTGGCGAATTAGTACCAAAACGCATTGGACAGTTATATCCAGAATCTGTAGCGCGTTTTACTGCGCCATTGATGTTGGCGCTAGCCACGATGGCAAAACCTGTGGTGTTCTTTTTATCGAGCAGCACAAGTGTGATATTGAAATGGCTCAAAATTGACACCCGAGGTTTACGCACTGTGACCGAAGAAGAAATTAGTGCAAGCTTGGTGGAAGGTGTGGACGCTGGTGTGATTGAAGCGCATGAACATCAAATGGTTCAAAACGTTTTTAATTTAGACGAACGACCCTTGACGTCCATCATGGTGCCGCGCTCTGACATCGAGTGGTTGGATGCAAAGACTTCCGTTCCACAAGCTTTGGCGGAGGTTGGAGCCGTCGGCGCACATTCATGGTACCCGGTATGCCGTGACGGGTTAGACGACGTGGTGGGGGCCGTGAGCGTTTCGCAGCTTTTGCGAGTACCCCCTAACTCGCAAATCACCATTGAAACGTTGGCGCAACCTGTGTCATTTGTCCCTGAAACTTTAAGCGGCCTAGACTTGCTAGAGCAGTTCAGAAGGCCAGTAGAGCGTGCGACAGCGCATGGCCGCATGGTGCTCGTCGTGGATGAATACGGTGTGGTGCAAGGGTTGATGACGCCGCGTGATTTGTTAGAAGCTATTACAGGTGAGTTGCTTCAAGCCACTTCGTCCGAAGATGCGTGGGCTGTGCCGAGACCCGACGGCAGTTGGTTAGTCGATGGTCTGATGCCTGTAGGTGAATTTAAAGCGCGTTTGCAAATACGGGAGTTGCCCGATGAAGACCGCGGCATTTACAACACGGTAGCCGGCTTGGTGATGGCGATTGCTGGCCACATGCCATTAGAAGCAGAGTGCTTTGACTGTGGTGAATGGAAGCTAGAAGTCGTGGACTTAGACGGAAGACGGATTGACAAGGTGTTGGTTAGCCGCGTCGCTGAAAAGGCAGTTGGTACACCCAAATAGGACGTGTGTCATTGCCGTAAATAATGGCAGAAGGAACGATGCCAACCGCCTCAAATTCCAAGCTAACCAACCAAGCGCCGCGCCGCATCTCT
>CANBZB010000041.1 GCA_947373745.1 Burkholderiales bacterium
CAGGAGCCCAGCTTGTGGCAGTGGACCGGTTTTTTTATTGCTGGAATTTTGGGAAGCGTCGGCCATTATTGTTGGACGCGCGCGTTTCATGCGGCGGATATTTCGTCTACCCAATCACTCCGCTTTTTAGATTTGGTGTGGACTTCTGCGTGGGGTTGGTTGATTTTTTCTGATATCCCTAGTCAGTCGACTTGGCTTGGTGCTGTTGTGATTTTGGCGGCAACCGTTTGGATTGCCCGACGCGAAGGCAAGCGACCGGTTAAAGCAGCTATCGAAGAACCCGTTCATTGACCGAGGACTTCACCTTCGCGCCTTGGGTCGGTTCCGCTGATCCAATTGTTTGAATGACCCACCATGGGCTGTTTCACAATAGCTTGAATACCACTTGTCAAAGCCAGTTCTCGCACCTCAGCACCGCGTGCGCGTAACGACTGCAAGGTGTCCGCAGAAAAGCGTTTTTCTTCCACCACCATAGGGTCGCCCCATGCGCCAAAGTTGGGCAAGTCAATCGCTTGCTGTGGTGTCATTCCCCAATGCAAAACACCTATCAAGGTTTTGGTGGTGAAGTGAATGATCATGTCGCCACCGGGGCTGCCCGTACTCATCAGTAGCTCGCCACTCGTCTTATCGAAAACCAAGGTAGGCGACATGGACGAACGCGGACGTTTATTAGCTTGAACACGGTTGGCAATCGGTCGACCTTGTGCATCGCGCGGCACAAAACTAAAGTCTGTCAGCTCGTTATTTAATAAAAACCCTCGCACCATCTGGCGTGCACCGAAGGCATTTTCAATCGTGGTGGTCATCGCCAATGCATTGCCATAGGCATCCACAATGCTGATGTGCGAAGTACCAAACTCGGCTTGATCAGGCATAGGGGCATAGGCACTTTTTTGCGCGCGCAGCGGAATACCTGCAGGCGCTTGTTGCAAACTAATGGGACCTATCAATTGGGCACGCAACTTTAAATACGCAGGATCTAACAAGCTACGCCAGTCTCCTGCAGGTGCTGCCACGAAGTCAGGGTCTGCCACATATTGCGCACGGTCTGCAAATGCCAAGCGCGAGGCTTGGGCGTAGTCGTGCAACCAATCTGCATCCAACGCGCCTTCAACAGGTGCTCTGAATGATGTGGGCGCGTGCTGCAAAAGTCCCAATATTTGCCCCATCGCCACCGCACCAGAACTCGGTGGTGGGAAACCACAAATCTCAAAAACTCTTGTGCGAACTGCATGGTCAAAGCACAAAGCTTCGCGCTCTTTGGCTTGGTATTGCGCCAAGTCTTGCGTGCTTAATCGTCCTGGATTTTGAGGATGCTGCTGCACTTTATCGACTATCGCTTGCGCCACGTCGCCTTTGTAAAAGGCATTGACGCCTTCTTTGGCAATACGCTGCAACACATCGGCCAACTCTGGATTTCGCAGTACATGGCCCATTGGATGTGGCGCACCATCCGCTTGGTAAAAATAGGCACGTGCACTAGAGTCTAGTTTGAGATACGCATCTGCAAGCAATGACGCATGCAAGCGTGGGCTGATAGCAAAACCGTTCTTTGCAAGTTGGATGGCAGGCTCAAACAATTGGGGCCAAGGCAATTTGCCATGTTGCTGATGGGCCATCGCCAGCATCTTCAAAACGCCTGGCGTTCCCACAGATCGCCCGCCGACCACAGCCTCAAAAAAAGGTAGTGGCTTTCCTTGCGCATTTAAAAATAAAGATTCGTCTGCAAGCGCAGGGGCTGTCTCACGGCCATCAAAAGCTTGTATGCGACGCGTAGATCCCGCACCATGGCTATGCAATAGAAAAGCACCGCCACCCATGCCACTGGACTGCGGCTCAACCAAACCCAAAACCATTTGCACAGCTATCGCAGCATCCACCGCAGATCCACCAGCTTGCAATATTTCAAGGCCTGCTTGGGAGGCTAAAGGATTGGCGCTTGCAACTGCACTTTGCTGCGTACGCACATCTGTTTTGCGCGATATGGCACTCGCTATTTCAGGCTGCAAAGGCGATGTTGCTGCCATTGCGCTATTGGCGTGAATTGCAGGCGCATGCGCGGTCGCAGCGGGTTGCCAATTCGCACATCCCGCCACTAGGCCAAGTAGCGAGATGGATTTAACAACTGCAAAAGTGCGTAAATGGTTTTTCATATCCACACCATTACGCCTTGCTACTGCAGTCTTTTTAGTGCTTAAAACCCTGCAGCCAATCCATCACGACGCGAATCACTTGCAACGATATAACCTTCGACTTTTGGATCTCCAGCACGCCAAATGAATTGACCCGAACCAAAGTCTTGGTAGCTGTCGTTGATCACTTCCATGCGGTGTCCCAGTGCATGTAAGCCCGCCACCGTGTTGCTATCCAACGCCGACTCGACGTTGATTTCTAAACCTTCGTTGTAACGCCAACGCGGTGCATCGCATGCGGCTTGCGGGTTTTGTCCATAGTCCAACATACGCACCAAGGTTTGCATATGGCCTTGGGGTTGCATATTGGCACCCATCACACCGTAACTCATAACCGGTTGTCCATCTTTGGTGAGGAAGGCTGGAATGATGGTGTGGAAAGGTCGTTTGCCTGGCGCCACCAAATTGGCGGGGTTATGACCATTGGCACTCACATTGAATGCATGGCCACGGTTTTGCAAGCTCACACCAAATGTGGGCTCTACACAACCAGAGCCAAAACCCATGTAATTGCTTTGGATAAAGCTGACCATCATGCCGTTTTCATCAGCAGCACTTAAATAAATCGTGCCGCCTTTGACAGGGTTGCCTGCACCAAAGTCTTGGGCTTTTTTCATATTGATCAATTGGGCGCGGCTCTTGAGGTAAGCAGGGTCCAACATTTGTGCGGGCGTCACTTCCATCGCAGAAGCTTCTGCCACATATCGGTAAACATCGGCGAAGGCCAACTTCATCGCTTCAATTTGTAAGTGCTGTGAATCAACGCCGTCCACTTTCAAAGCGCTTAGGTCAAAGTTTTCCAAGATGCCTAATGCGATCAAAGCTGCAATGCCTTGGCCATTCGGTGGTATTTCATGGAGTGTGTAACCGCGGTAGTTTTGCGCAATGGGTGTGACCCATTCGGCTTGGTAATTTTCAAAATCTTTGGCGGTATGGCTACCACCATGCGCTTTAGAAAACTTTTCAATCGCGTGTGCAATTTCACCACCATAAAACGCTTGGCCTTTGCTTTTGGCAATTGCGCGTAATCCTTTGGCAGCCGATGTGAACTTAAAGAGTTCCCCAACATTCGGTGCGCGTCCCCATGGCAAAAAGCCTTCTTTAAAACCTGGCATACCTTGTAACTCAGGCGTTGCAGCAGCCCATTTTTGCTGCACCACAACAGGCATCAAATAACCACGCTCAGCAATTTCAATGGCGGGTTGCAACAAGTCTTCGAACGGCAGTTTGCCAAAGCGTTCATGCATGGCTACCCAAGATGCAACAGCGCCAGGCACCGTCACAGAGTCCATGCCGCGCTTGGGCGGTGCCAAGGTGTCTTTGCCATATTTGTTTTGAAAATATTCAGGCGTCCATGCTTGCGGTGCACGGCCTGAAGCATTCAAACCATGCAGTGCTTTTCCGTCCCAAATCAAACCAAAGGCATCTGAACCCAAACCATTGCTCACAGGCTCCACCACGGTCATCATGGCGGCCGCGGCAATTGCTGCGTCGACAGCATTACCGCCTTGCCACAGCATGCGCAACCCGGCTTGTGAGCCCAATGGGTGGGAAGTAGAAACTACGTTACGGGCAAAGACCGGTAAACGGGTGGAGGTGTAGGGGTTGTTGTAATCAAACTGCATGATTTTTTCCACAAAAGAAACGGCACCCGAGGGTGCCGTGGTGTTTCAATGAAACGCGACTTACTCTTCGACAAACGCCTCTTCGCGTTTGTTTCGGATCGATGGTAGCAACACTATGACTAACAAGGCCAGCGCAGCGCCCAATAACCCAGCAGACAAGGGACGTGTCGCAAAGACCGACCAGTCACCGCGCGACAGCAAGAGTGCGCGACGCAGGTTTTCTTCCATCATCGGGCCCAAGATGAATCCGAGCAACAGAGGAGCAGGCTCTACGCCCAGCTTGACGAACACATAACCCACAAAACCGAAGGCCGCAACCATCCAGATATCGAAGGTGTTGTTATTGGTCGAGTACACACCGATCGCACAGAACAGCACGATGGCTGGGAACAAGAAGCGGTAAGGCACGGACAGGAGCTTGATCCACATACCAATCAATGGCAAGTTCAAGATGACCAACATCAAATTACCCAACCACATAGAAGCGATCAAACCCCAGAACAATTCTGGGTTGCTCGTCATCACCTGAGGACCAGGTTGGATGTTGTGGATAGTCATCGCACCCACCATCAAAGCCATCACCGCGTTAGGTGGAATACCTAGGGTCAGTAATGGAATGAAAGAAGTTTGTGCGCCAGCGTTATTGGCTGATTCAGGCGCTGCAACACCGCGGATATTGCCTTGACCGAAAGGCACTTCACCAGGACGCAACTTGGTTTTCTTTTCGATGGTGTAGGCAGCAAACGCAGCCAACAACGCACCGCCACCAGGCAACACGCCAAGCAGAGAACCCAAAGCTGTTCCGCGAATCACCGCAGGCAACATGTTTTTGAAGTCTTCTTTAGTAGGGAACAAACCTTCCACTTTGGCAGTGAACACTTCGCGCTCGTCTTCGGGTTGCGAGAGATTCGAGATGATTTCGCCGTAGCCAAACACACCCATCGCCACCACCACGAAACCAACACCGTCGGTGAGTTCTGGAATGTCAAAGCTGAAGCGTGCAACGCCAGAGTTGACGTCGGTACCGATCAGGCCCAACAGCAAACCCAAGATAATCATCGCGATCGCTTTGAGCAAAGAGCCAGAGGCCAACACCACGGCGCCGACCAAGCCCAAAATCATGAGCGAGAAATATTCGGCTGGGCCAAATTTGAACGCGAGTTCTGTCAAAGGAGGCGCGAATGCGGCCAAGATCAATGTGCCGACAGAGCCAGCAAAAAATGATCCCAAACCAGCAGCAGCCAATGCAGGACCTGCTCGGCCTTTACGTGCCATTTGGTAACCGTCAATCGTCGTCACCACGGAAGATGATTCACCAGGCAAGTTGACCAAGATCGCAGTGGTCGAGCCACCATATTGCGCACCGTAGTAAATACCAGCCAACATGATCAGGGCCGATACAGGTGGTAGCGCATAGGTTGCAGGTAACAACATAGCGATAGTGGCCACAGGTCCAATACCTGGCAACACACCGATTAGCGTACCCAAGATACAGCCAATCAAACAATACATCAGGTTAATTGGCGTAAACGCCACGCCAAACCCCAGGGCTAAGTTACTTAGTAAGTCCATGCTTGAGTTCTCCTGCTTAACCGGTAATGAAAGTTGGCCACACAGGCATCTGCAATTTCAGCAGCATGATGAAAGCCAGATAACTACCAACCGACAACACGGTGGCAAGTATTAGGACTTCTTTAAGGTCGAACACATCCCCAGCTTTGCTGGCAATGATGACTAACGCAAAAATAGCCACGATCAATCCCATCGCGGGAACACCTAGGCTGGGTAAGCCAGCCAACAAAATGCCGAATGCCACGTTAGCACCCAAGACATAAACGATGGGGCGCCATACAAACTTGCCAACCTTGTCGCCATCTTCCGTATGCTCAACCAACGAATAGAAAATAGTGAAGGCTCCCAATATGGCTAGCAAGATGCCGAGCAACAAAGGAAAGTAACCTGGCCCCATACGCGCACCCGTTCCAACTGAATAGCTGGTTGCACCCCATGCAAATCCGCCACCGATGATGGCAAACATCAGTCCAGAGAAAAAGTCTTTTTGACTTTTGATCATGTCATCTCCTTAAACAAAATACCTAAGTGGCGCAGATTGTGGCCCTACGCACCCCTAATGTAGATGTGGGTTTCACCTACCCATGTCGCATATGCATTTCGGGTTAACCCTTGTTTTATAAAGGCCCACGGCACATTAGCCCAATGCGACAGGCGCTAATACTTTCAACCACTTGTTTGCAGGCAAAGGCCATCGTGTTTGAATCGCTTGTGCTTGTGATAACAATGCCTCGCGATTGGTTGCACGTGCGGTACGTAGTGCCATCAAAATAGTATTGCCCTCTTTGGTAGGTCTAAACGCCCACAGCGCATCTTTACCAAATGCATTCGCGATTTTTTGCACGCTACTCTCAAAGCTGGAACTGCGTCCAAATAAATTAACCGTCATGCATCCGGTGTCGGTCAGCAGTTGCCTGCAATCTGCATAAAACGCTTCACTGTCTAAAACAGGACAAGCCGCATCTTGGTCGTACAAGTCCACTTGCAAAGCGTCAATTTTTCCACGCCAGTGGTCGTGTCCTGCTACTTCAGCGGCGTCTCCCAACACCACATTTAATTTGGATGTGTCTTCAGGCAATTTGAACCATAACCTGCATGCTGCAATGACTTGTGGGTTCAATTCAATCGCCGTCGTTTGCATGCGCAAATGCTTGTGGCAAAACTTGGTCAATGACGCTGCACCGAGACCGAGTTGCATGGCATGCAAACTACCCACCTTGTCGAGATCAGCAAACAGTAACCAACCCATCATGCGCTGCACGTATTCCAGATGAATTTCAAACGGCTTGTTGATCTTCATCGAGCCCTGCACCCAGGGCGTGCCCAAGTGCAGGTAGCGCACATCCCCGTAGTCCGAGAAGTTAACTTCAGGTAAATTATTTTTTTTCTGTGTTGCCATCGTTACTCCGCCATACCTTCCACTACAAAACGCACACGCTTGGTGCCTTGCCATGCGTCGGTTTCTATGCGGTAAGCCAAATGCGCAAGCGAAGGCAAAGGTTCTACACGCCCAAACCATATGCCGTCTACTGGTTGCCCATGGTGGCGTAATTTCAAAGACAAATGTTTTTCAGCGACCAAGCGTTGGCCCAAAACTTCGATGTTTTCACTGAAAGTCGGCGCTGCGAAACCTTGTCCCCAGACCTCTTGCGCCAAGGTGTCCGCCATATCGGGACGTCGAAATTCAGGCGGCAGCGGGCCATCGGTTTGCAAACGGCGTTGCAAGGTGGCGTCGTCCAACCACTCTTGTGCAACTTGTTGCAAGGCTTCTTCAAAAAGCCCCAATTGCTCTTCTTCTATCGTGCAACCTGCCGCCATGGCGTGGCCACCAAATCGCAACAGCACGCCAGGGTGACGCTTCACGACCAAATCTAAAGCATCGCGCAAATGAAACCCGGGAATCGATCGACCCGAGCCTTTGAGTTCGTGTGATTTGCCATTGGCTTGGCTAGGCGCAAATACAAAAGTAGGACGGTGGTGCAAATCTTTCAGTTTGGCCGCCACGATACCCACCACGCCTTCGTGAAATTCCGGGTCAAACACACACAGCGCCGGAGGTGGCGCTTCATCGGGGTCCAACATGTCTTGGGCCATAGCTAAGGCTTGGTCACGCATTTCGCCTTCAATCACGCGACGTTCGCGATTGATGCGATCTAGGGCAGTGGCAAGTTCAGTGGCACGCGCCAGGTCATCGGTGCAAAGGCATTCAATGCCCAAAGTCATATCCGCTAAGCGTCCTGCCGCATTGATGCGCGGTCCTAATGCAAAGCCAAAATCTTGCGCTGTGCACTGCGCACTTTCACGCCCTGCCGTCACAAACAAAGCCGACATACCAGCAGGCATAGCGCCTTTGCGAATGCGCGCCAATCCTTGTGCGACCAAGCGGCGGTTGTTGGCGTCGAGTTTCACAACATCGGCCACCGTGCCCAATGCCACCAAAGGCAAGAGGCTGTCTAGCTTGGGTTGCGATTGCACATCCCACACACCGCGCGTGCGTTGTAAGGCGCGCAACGCTAGCAAAACATAAAACATCACACCAACGCCCGCCAAGGCTTTGCTCTCAAACGTGCAACCCGGCTGGTTGGGATTGACGATGGCATCGGCATCAGGCAACACAGCGGCCGGCAAATGGTGGTCTGTCACCAAGACTTGCAAGCCCAACGCTTTGGCAGTTGCAACACCCTCCACGCTCGCAATGCCGTTGTCCACCGTGATCAAGATATCTGCACCACTGGTTTTCACACGCTGGGCAATGGGAGGCGTCAAGCCATAGCCATCCACGACGCGGTCAGGCACGATGTATGACACCTGTTGCGCCCCCAACATCCGCAAACCTTTGATGGCGACTGCGCATGCAGTGGCACCGTCGCAGTCGTAGTCCGCAACGATGCAGAGTTTTTTGTTGGCTGCAATCGCGTCTGCCAATAACGCGGCGGCTTGCGCAATGCCTTTCAAACCACTGGGCGCAAGCAGTTGCGCAAGCGATGTGTCGAGTTGGTGTGCTTCATGGATACCGCGTGCCGCATACAAACGCGCCAGCAACGGGTGCACGCCCGCTTGCTCTAACGCCCAAACACTGCGAGGTGCTACCTCACGTGAAATAAATTGCATCAGATGTCCTCAGCTATAGACGGAACGACTAAACGTTCGTGTAATGCAGTAGCGCCAAAGCGCGTTGCCACGCTTTGTAAAAATGCGTTGGATGGCCAAATATCTGGCCAAGCTACGATCGACTGCACCCTGCTCCAAGCGGAAGCAGGCCGTGTTTCATACATATGTCGCGCATGCTCGCCACCCAACACTATCTGCATGGCATCGCCTTGCTGCGCGCGTTGGTGCAAATCCGCAAAAAGGGTTTTGTCTAACAAATTCCACGCGTGCGCCCATGCTTGCCAGTCTTGTTGCAAAGTGGCGTTGCGCAAATTTGAAATAGCCTGTAACTGAGCTTCATTGAATGTTTGCAGCGACGAAGTGCATGTCAAATTCGCTAAGTTATCTTTCGTATTGCTAACTTTTGAATCACTAGGTAAACCCCCAGCGCCATGCCACCACAAAGAATTGATGGCGAGACCGCGATTCGCATTGACCGGGTGGGTATAGAGCAACATCTGCATTTCATTTTGCAAACGGCGTAGCAAGGTGGCAGGGCCCGTTGGAGATACACCTCCAACTAACCATGGATCAATATTGCGGCCTATCACCCGATCAAGGGAGGCGGTTGGCAAATTTTCAAATACGTCCGACTGCACCAACCACTGTCCTGTTGCAAATGGATAGAGCGCAATACCGTCTTGCGCGAAAAAATCTTGCATCGCTTCAAAAAGTTGGGCATCGGTGTCCGAATCAATCTGCAAATGCGTTGGGTCGCCCATCGTGGCTTGGCCATGGCTCACATGCCAATTGCACAACGAGACAAAAGCCCAAGCAGATCTATTAGCGCTCAAATGCTGGTCTGCCGCCGCTATGGCGGCCCAGGCAATACAGCCATCCGCAAAATCCAAGCCTAAAGCTTTAGCCTGCGCCACCTCATGGGGCATCGACAAACTGGTGGGCAATGGCCCGTGAGGCACTTCATGGATTACCGATGTGCGATGCATATGACGCAAGCATTGGCGTAAAAAAGGCAAGGCATCATTCGCTGGCCAGTTGGCTGGTGCGCTAGGGCCAGACCACAGCGCGTAAGGAACCACCCACGTGGGTAAATCAAAAGACATAGCCTTGATTGTCCTTGATGACACAATCACCCCCTGTGAAAAACCGCTCTTCCTCCTTTCCCTATGAATTGCTCATCGGCTGGCGCTACACGCGGGCGGGCCGAAGCGCTGGGCGCAATGGCTTTATTTCTTTTATTTCTGGCGTGTCGATGCTCGGTATTGCATTAGGCGTTGCGGCATTGATCATCGTGTTGAGCGTGATGAATGGGTTTCAAAAAGAAGTCCGCGACCGCATGCTTGCCGTTGTGTCGCACATCGAACTGACGACACCTACTGGCGAAGGTTTTGCGGATGTTGACGCTGTTCTAAAGAAAGTACGCCAACATCCCGAGGTGGTGGCAGCCGCGCCTTTTGTGGCGCAACAGGCATTGCTAGCGCGTGGCGAGGACATGCGGGGCGCTTTGGTACGCGGTATAGAGCCCGAGCTAGAAGCCAAGGTCAGCGACTTCACTTTGCAGCTTCCACCTAAAGTGCGGGCGTCCTTGCAAGCAGGTAGTTTCAACGTAGTGTTGGGCGGTGAACTCGCACTCGCTATGGGCGTGCAAGTGGGTGACCGCATCACCCTCATCTCACCAGGCGGTCAAGTAACGCCCGCTGGCGTTTTGCCACGTTTAAAGCAGCTCACGGTGTCTGGCATTTTTGATTCAGGCCACTATGAATACGACGCCACATTGGCGCTCATGCATGTCGAAGACGCGCAACGTATTTTTCGGGTCGAAGCGCCAAGTGGCATTCGACTCAAGATTCAACACATCAACGATGCGCGCTCGGTGGCTTATGAACTCTCCGCCCTTTTGGGTGGCGAAGTGATCGTGCGCGATTGGACGCGTCAAAACCGCACATGGTTTGCTGCTGTACAAGTTGAAAAACGCATGATGTTCATCATCCTCACCCTCATCGTGGCGGTGGCGGCTTTTAATTTGGTCACTACCTTGGTGATGACCGTGACGGACAAACGCGCTGACATAGCGATCTTGCGCACACTCGGCGCCAGCCCATCGAGCATCTTGGCAATTTTTGTCGTGCAAGGCGCGACAGTGGGCGTGATGGGAACTTTGGGTGGGCTGCTGCTAGGCTTAGGTGTGGCGTTCAATATCGACGTCATCGTCCCAGCGATCGAGCAATTACTGGGCGCAAGTTTTCTGCCGCGCGACATCTATTTGATCAGCCGTATGCCGAGCGATCCGCAGTCCGCAGATATTTGGCCCGTGGCTTTGATATCGCTGGCATTGGCTTTCGTGGCAACGATTTACCCCAGTTGGCGCGCCAGCCGTATCCAGCCCGCGCAGGCATTGCGCTATGAGTAAGCCTTCCAGTTTTGCAGATATGACAAAGTCAGCCGTTTTAGAAGCGCAACACATCAGCCGGCGGTTCAGCGAGGGGGCGTTGGATGTCTCCGTTTTGCAAGACGTCAATCTTTCAGTGGATGCTGGCGAAACGCTGGCCATCGTCGGCGCATCGGGCTCAGGCAAAAGCACTTTGTTGCATATTTTGGGTGGATTGGATTTACCAACCTCGGGTTCAGTCAATTTGCTAGGCCAAACTTTGGGTGGACTGAGCGCCAGCGAGTTGGGCGATTTGCGCAACCAGCATTTGGGTTTTGTTTACCAGTTCCACCACCTCTTGCCCGAGTTCAGCGCGATTGACAACGTCGCCATGCCTTTATGGATTCGCCGTATGGACCGACATGCAGCCAACGCGCAAGCCAAAACGCTATTGGAGTCAGTGGGCCTAGGCCACCGCATGCAACATCGTCCCGCCGAGCTGTCTGGCGGCGAACGCCAGCGTGTGGCGATTGCGCGTGCTTTGGTGACGCGTCCCGCGTGCTTGTTGGCAGATGAGCCTACGGGCAACTTAGACCGCAACACCGCTGACCTTGTTTTCTCCATGATGTTGGACTTAGCCCACTCACAAGGCACTGCCTTTGTGGTGGTCACCCATGACAACCAACTCGCAAGCCGTTGTGACCGACAACTGCATTTGGTAGCAGGCAGCCTGCAAGACTGAGGCTATGTCTTGGATAGATACGCACTGTCACCTAGACGCCGCTGAGTTTGACGCCGACCGTGATGCGGTGCGCCAACATGCCAAGAGTTTGGGGGTAGACGTTTGCGTTATCCCCGCTGTTATGGCATCCCACTTTGATGAAGTGCGTCTATTGGCCCATCGCCATCATGATGCCTACGCTTTAGGCATCCACCCGCTCTACACCCCACAAGCCAACGACGCGGACCTTGCCACCTTAGACGCCCATCTGCATGCTTACCGAGATGATCCACGTTTGGTCGCGGT
Organism: Burkholderiales bacterium; assembly: GCA_947373745.1. Classification (GTDB taxonomy): domain Bacteria; phylum Pseudomonadota; class Gammaproteobacteria; order Burkholderiales; family Burkholderiaceae_C; genus Limnohabitans. The sequence continues at coordinate 11,896 of CANBZB010000041.1, forward strand.
GGGTGAAATTGGTTTGGATGGTTTTGTGCCTGCGCTCAACACGCCAGAGGCAATCACCAAACAGACACATTTTTTTGAAGCGCAACTGCAACTAGCGCAACGCCACCGTCTGCCCGTTATCTTGCATGTGCGGCGCAGCGCGGACGGGTTGCTGAAAGGACTTCGTCAATTCCCAGTAGTCGGCGGCATCGCCCATGCTTTCAATGGAAGCCGGCAACAAGCTCAGATGTTTATCGAGATGGGTTTCAAACTTGGCTTTGGCGGTGCCATGACGTATGACCGTGCAACCAAGCTAAGAGCGCTAGCCACCGATTTGCCTTTATCGGCCTTGGTACTAGAAACCGATGCCCCCGACATCCCGCCGCACTGGATCTACACCCCTGCGCAAGAAAGAGAGCAAGGTAAGGCACAAGGCAGAAACAGTCCCGCCGAGTTGCCCCGTCTAGCATCCGTTTTGGGAGAGCTGCGCGGTATTTCTTTAGAGGAACTTGCCGCCGCCACATCGGCCAACGCCCGCCAAGCCCTGCCCCGCCTACAATCGCACCTGTGATCAAAACTGTATTGAACGCCGATCTGCACTGCCACTCTGTGGTGTCTGATGGCACCCTCACCCCCGAAGCATTAGCGGCGCGCGCCAAAGCCAACGGCGTCGAACTCTGGGCGCTGACAGACCACGATGAAATTAGCGGACAAGCGCGTGCCCTTGCTGCCGCCAAAGCCCACGGTATGCATTACCTAACAGGCACTGAAATCTCCGTCACCTTCGCTGGTCAAACCGTACACATCGTTGGCTTGGGTTTTGACCACGAAGACGCAGGCATACAACAAGGTTTGCGTAAGACCCGTGGTGGTCGCGGCGAACGCGCACAAGAAATGTCTCAGGGCTTAGCCCAGGCCGGTATCCATGGTTGTTACGAGGGTGCCTTGAAGTATGTGGGCAACCCTGAACTCATCTCGCGCACCCACTTCGCCCGCTATTTGGTGGAGTCAGGCATTTGCGCCGATACCCACGAAGTCTTTCGCAAGTTTCTGACGGAAGGCAAGCCTGGCTTTGTACCCCACCGCTGGGCCTCGCTTAAAGAAGCTGTGCAATGGATCACCGAGGCACAAGGTATTGCCATCATCGCTCACCCAGCGCGATACAACTTCACCCCCAACGAGGAGTTCGCCTTCTTCACTGAGTTCAAAAACCATGGTGGGCAAGGCGTGGAAGTCGTGACCGGTAGCCACACCACCGCCGAATATGTGAAATACGGCGACATGGCGAAAGAGTTCGATCTGCTGGCTTCGCGCGGCAGCGACTTCCACAGTCCCGAAGAAAGCCGTATCGATCTAGGGACCCTGCCTTGGTTACCTGGCCAACTCACCCCCGTGTGGGAAGCTTTGGCCCATCGGATCCAATGAGTACCGCTTCCACACACACCTCGGTAGACGGTAGCCCTCTCTCAGCGCAACAGGCCTTGGCAGGCATGCTCTATGCCGTGATCGCGATGGCGTGTTTTGCGGTACTAGACACCACCAATAAGTTTCTTTTAGCCAGCGTACCCATGTTGATGGTGCTGTGGTTTCGGTATGCCTTTCAAGCCTTGGCGACGACTGCCCTGATGCTGCCGCGTAAGGGTCGGGCCGTGTTTCAAACCCGCGCTTTGAAGCTACAAATCATTCGTGGATTGCTTCTGCTGGCGTCTAGTTTTTTAGCCTTTGGTAGCCTGATTCGCATGCCAGTGGCCGAGTTCAGTGCGATTGCGATGCTGTCCCCATTGGCCGTGACCGTTTTAGCGCGCTTTGTCTTGAAAGAACACGTCTCCAAGTTGCGCTGGGTCTATGTTGCAGGCGGGATGGTGGGTGCCCTGTTGATTGTTCGGCCAGGTGGCAGCATGGACGCAAGCCATGCATGGATTCCTTTGCTGATGGTGCTGTCGTATTCCAGCTTTCAAATTTTGACCAGCTATATGGCTAAAACAGAAACACCAGAAACTATGCACATCTATACCGGCTGGGTGGGCGCTTTGGTTTCTACCTGCATGGTGTTGAGTGTGTGGACCACCGAATTGACCGGCTTTCAATGGATGTTGATGGTTTTGATCGGTTGTGCTGGCACCTTAGGGCACTATTTGCTGATTGTGGCCTTTGCGCGCGCGCCAGCTTCGCGCGTCACACCTTTTCTCTACAGTGGCATTGCCTTTGCCACATTGACGGGCTGGGTGGTGTTCTCACATATTCCTGACCCGATCGCGCTAACAGGCATGGCCTTGATTGCCCTATGTGGCTTGGGCGCTGGCTGGCTCGGTCAACGCGAACACGCCAAGAGCCTTCCACCCGCGCACGATTAAGGCAACTCAGCCATGGCCCAGTTTCTGCAGGTGCATCCTGAGAATCCCCAACCCCGCTTACTTAAACAAGCCGTCGCTTTTTTAACCAGCGGTGGTGTAGTGGCCGTGCCGACCGATTCAAGCTACGCCTTGGTATGCCATCTAGACGATAAAACGGCGGTCGAAAAGATGCGTCGCATCCGCCAAGTCGACGACAAGCACCACCTCACCCTGCTGTGCCGCGATTTGTCCGAGTTGTCCAACTACGCCAAAGTCGACAACCGCCAATACCGTTTGCTGAAGGCGGCAACGCCCGGTGCTTACACCTTCATATTAGAGGCCACCAAAGAAGTTCCTCGCAGAGTGAGCCATCCACAACGCAAAACCATCGGTCTGCGGGTGCCAGAGAACAAAACCTTGCTCGAATTGCTAGCACTCCATGGCGAACCTCTTCTTGCCACCACCTTGATTCCTCCGGGTGAAACTGAACCCATGAATGACGCACAAGAGATTCGTGAGCGCTTCGAGCACGAACTCGCTGCTGTCATTGATGCTGGCGCGTGTCCGCTAGAAGCCACCACGGTGGTCGACCTCACCAGCATGGAAGGTGGCGGGGACCCTACCATCATTCGACAGGGGCGAGGCGCTTTGCGCACCTTAGGCCTAGAGTAGGCCTGTGGTGGTTGGTTCAACAGGACTAGCGCTACTAGCCTGAAACCACACCTTCAGTTGCGTCAGCATATGGAACCCCATGTCGATGCAATGCGACAATTCTGTTCATTCATCATTCAAAGTTAAACCCATGAAAGACCGCGTTCTCTCAGGCATGCGCCCCACCGGCGCCCTGCATTTAGGCCACTACCACGGCGCCCTCAAAAACTGGGTGCGTTTGCAGTCTGAGATGGAGTGCTACTACTTCGTCGCCGATTGGCATGCCCTGACCACGCACTATGAAAGCCGCGAAGTCATTGAACAAAACGTCTACGAGATGGTGATCGATTGGCTGGCAGTTGGCCTCGATCCGAACAAATGCACGATGTTTTTGCAAAGTCGCATTCCAGAACATGCCGAGCTCTTCACGCTCCTCGCTATGGGCACCCCATTAGGCTGGTTAGAGCGCGTACCCACATACAAAGACCAGCAAGAAAAACTCAAAGACAAAGACTTAGCGACTTACGGCTTTTTGGGCTACCCCTTGCTGCAAGCGGCAGACATCTTGATTTACAAGGCCAAATATGTGCCAGTGGGTGAAGACCAAGCCAGCCACGTAGAGCTGACCCGCGAAGCTGCAAGGCGCTTCAACCATCTCTACGGACGCGAAGCCAACGCCGTCGAGAAAGCCCAAGCGAGTTTGTCCAAGCTACCCAAAGACAGCGTCAAGCGGTTTGAGAAATCGCGCAAAACCTACCAAGAAACAGGAGACGCCAAAGCCTTAGAAGGCGCCATGGGCTATATCGCTAGTGCACCAGAGCTTGACGCGTTAGACCGTGAGCGGTTAGAGGGGTACTTCAAAGGCACCGGCAAAGTTATCTTGCCCGAGCCCCAAGTCTTGCTCACTGAGGCCAGCAAACTCCCTGGCTTGGATGGTGCCAAGATGAGCAAAAGTTACAACAATTCCATTGCCATACGAGAAGACCGCGCCACGTTAGAACACAAAGTTAAGCGCATGCCCACCGA
>CANBZB010000042.1 GCA_947373745.1 Burkholderiales bacterium
CAACAAAACCTAGCCGCGGCACAAGCCGATGTTATGTCCGCTGACCGCGCACCGTTTCCGATCTTTACCGCCAAAACATCACAGATGTATTTGGACAAAGGCGTTAGCGGAAACCAAGGCATTGGTGGCGGCGCATTCGGACAAAAGAATATCGACAAGTCTGGCGGCATCGATTGGACATGGGAGCGCGGCAACAAGCGTGGCCTGCGTACCCAAAGCGCAAAACAACAGGCACTAGCCGCAGACGCAGATTTGCAGGACATGTTGGTCACGCAGCAAATTGCCGCCGCCGCCGCCTACTTTGATTTGCTGGCAGCACGCGAGCGCAACCAAGAAATGAAAACGCTTTCGCAAAGCGCTTTGCAATTGTCAAAAAGTGCGGGGCTTAGATTGAAGGCTGGCGACCTGTCCGCCCAAGACACGGCCCGCTTAGAAATAGAAGCACAACGGGCGCAAGCTGATGCACGCAGCGCACAACTCGACCAGCAACGCGCTGTTTTATTGCTACAACAAATCACCAAGTTGTCCATCAACTTGAACACCTGGAAGGTTTCTGCTGACTGGCCGACCATCCAAGTGCAAGCCCCAACACAAGGTGTGTTGCAAGCTTGGGTGGACCAACGCGCAGATGTGGTGGCAGCTCGCGAACGCGTCACGGCAGCCAGCGCAGCACTTGCGCTCGCACAAGCACAGAAAAAAGCGGACGTCACACTCGGCAGCAGCTTGGACCATGACCCGCGTGTTTCCAACCGCATGCTCGAACTTCGCTTGTCCCTGCCACTCATTTGGGGCTATGGCTATGAAGGCGAAATTGGCCGGGCACAAGCGCAACTCGCGCAAGCGCAAACACTGTTTGAGAAAACCAAACTCGAAGCAAGTTCAGATTTACAACGCTTGCTAGAAGAGTTCTCGGCCGCATTAGAGCGCGAAACACTTTACGAACAAGACATCTTGCCGCGCGCGCGCAAAGTTGCCGAGCAAGCCGAGCGCGCCTTCACATTGGGTGCGTCGTCGTTGACCGATTTGTTAGATGCACGTCGCACCCTGCGCGCGACATTGATTGAAGCCGCCTTTACCCGCGCTGACTATGCCAAAGCCCATGAGGCATGGCGTTTGCGCACCACCACTGTTTTAAGCGATGCCCGCTAAATATCTATGCCTTTGAACACCCACGCCATCCAAGAATCTCTTCTCGCCATCTGGCGCGCACCCGTGAAGCGCTACAGCGCTATCGCTGGAGCGGCTGCATTGATTGCGCTCTATATCAATCTGACGGGCCAAGAGCCTGTAAGCCACCCGATCGCGCCCCCGCCCATCATTCAAGGAGAACAGCTACGTTTTCCAGCGGGTCACCCACAACTCGCCTTGTTGGCGACAGCGCCAGCAGTAGCGGCCAACAGCGTAGCCATTGAGCTGCCTGCACGCTTGGTTTGGAATGAAGAAAAAACTGAGCGCATCTATCCAGCTTTTGCTGGCCGCGTCGTCAAGCTCAACGCCGATGTTGGACAGTCGGTGCATGCGGGTCAGGTATTGGCTACTTTGGCCTCACCAGAGTTTGGCGCAGCGCAAGCAGATACCGCCAAGGCGCAAGCAGATGCTCGGTTTTTTGAGCGCACCTTGCAAAGACAAACCGAGTTGTTTGAAGCGGGCATTGTTTCGCGCAAAGATTTTGAGCAGGCCCAAGCCGATGCACAACGCGCGAACGCAGAAGTAGCACGCGCGCAAGCACGCACACAACTGTATGGTGGTGGCAATGCAGTCAACCAACAACTGGGCATGTCAGCGACTGTCTCTGGGGTGGTCGTTGAAAGAAATCTAAGCGCGGGACAAGAGGTGCGGCCCGACCAAGGTGGTCCAGGCTCCCTGCCCTTGTTTGTGGTGACGGATCCACGGTCACTGTGGGTGCAAATCGATGCGCGCGAAGCTGACGTTGCCTCGTTGCAACCAGGAACGCAAATTAGTCTCAGCCTGCCTAATTTTCCTGGTCAAAGTTTTGCCGCCAAGATCACGGCTACCGGCGACTTCATCGACAGCAATTCACGCACAGTCAAAGTTCGCGCATTGATAGACAACAGCCAACGCATGCTCAAAGCAGAGATGCTGGCCAGCGCCAAAATTGAGAGACAACTCACGAAGGGCGTATTGATTCCCGCAAGCGCAGTTCAATTGCGTGGCACACAACATTGGGCCTATGTGCAAAAAGAACCCGGCGTATTTGAACCACGTAAGGTGTCACTCGGCTATGAAGGTTTGCAACAGGTGTTGGTTACCGATGGTTTGAAAGATGGCGAGTTAGTCGTCAAAGAAAACAGCTTGTTGCTCGCGCGCGAGTTTCGCAATGCACAAGAACAAGCCAAGCCGCACACACCCGACCCGCTAGATAGTTCGAAAGTGCCCGTGACCCCTAAGAGCAATGCACCGGAAGCACCTAGCAGCGCTGCTGCTGCTACTTCTAGCTCAAACACCATGGCGCCCCAAAAATGAAGCGCCTGATCCATATTGCGCTCAACCAGCCCTTGATGGTGCTGATGGCTACTTTGCTTTTTATATTGGCAGGTGTTGTCGCTTTCAAAAACCTTTCGGTTGAAGCGTTTCCCGATGTGACAGATACACAAGTCACTGTGATTGCTTTGTACCCAGGGCGCGCAGCAGAAGAGGTCGAGAAACAAGTCTCCTTGCCGATTGAGGTTGCACTCTCGGGTTTGCCTAACTCGATCCGTGTTTTTTCACACACACAGTTTGGTTTGTCGTTCACCGTGGTGACTTATGACGACAAAGCAGATGTCAATATCGCGCGCCAACAAGTCAACGAGCGTTTGCGCGGCATTGATTTGCCCACGGGTGTAGAAGCAGATGTGATGCCCAATGCAACACCCGTAGGCGAGGTAATGCGCTACCGACTCAAGGGTGACGGCAAAACCACCACGGAGCTGCGCACCTTGCAAGACTGGGTTGTAGAACGCACCTTGCGCCAAGTGCCTGGCGTCGCCGATGTCGTGGGTATGGGCGGGTTTATCAAGCAATACGAGGTGCAACCTGATTTACAAAAGCTGCGCGCCTACAAACTCACCTTACAAGATTTACAAAACGCTTTAGGGCGAAGCAATGCCAACGCAGGTGGCAGCTATGTTGCGCAAGGCGCACAACAGTTCGCTATTCGCGGCATTGGTTTGCTCCACTCTGCAGATGATTTAGGCACCGTTGTAGTGACGGCTCGCGGCAACACGCCAGTGTTAGTGCGCGATGTGGCACAAATCAAAATTGGTGCCGTTCCGAGATTGGGCACTGTTGGTCAAGACCAAGACGATGACGTTGTCACAGGCATTGTGATCATGCGCAAAGGCGAGAACCCCAGCGTGTTGCTCAAAGCCGTGAAAGAGAAAATATCAGACCTCAATGCACGCGTATTGCCAACAGGCGTGCAAATTGTGCCTTTCTACGACCGCACATGGTTGATGGATAAAACACTTACCACCGTGTTTCGTAACTTGGTGGAAGGCGCCTTACTAGTTAGCTTGGTTTTGTATTTATTTCTATCCAATATGCGCGCCTCATTGGCAGTTGTGGTGGTTATTCCGCTAGCGCTACTGTCTACTTTTTTAGGTTTGAAGTTATTAGGTGTGCCAGCCAACTTGCTGAGCTTGGGCGCCATGGACTTCGGCATCATCGTTGACGGCGCGGTGATTGTGATTGAAAACATCATGCACCGATTGGCAGAGCGCGGTGACGGCATGAACGAGAAAGAGCGTCGCGCTTTAGTGACCAACGCCACCAACGAAGTGGGTCGCCCGACTTTGTTTTCAATGCTCATCATCATTGCTGCACACATACCTATCTTTGCGTTGCAACGCCATGAAGGGCGCATCTTCCAACCGATGGCGCTGTCTGTCACCACGGCCTTGGTTGGCTCATTGATTTTCTCGCTCACGCTGGTGCCGTTATTGGCTTACTGGATGCTGCGCAAAGGTATTCCCCATGGCGACAACGGGTTGGTGACACGCGCAAAAGCTATTTATGAACCTGTTTTGAATTGGGCGATAGAGCAACCTCGCAAAATCGTTGTGATTGGTTTGGCGTGCTTTGCTGTTTCTCTATTGGCCGCTTCACGATTAGGTTCTGAGTTTTTGCCAGAGCTCAATGAAGGAACGTTTTGGGTGAACTGGGATATGCCCTCAAGCGTGTCGCAAGAAGAGGCTGCAAAAATTTTGCGCAAAGCGCGTCTACAACTACTGACCATTCCTGAAGTACGGACGGTTGTTTCTAAAGCTGGACAACCCGAAGACGGCACCGATCCCAAAACACTGAGCATGGCCGAAGTTTTTGTCGATGTGAAGCCCGCCGAAGAATGGCGCAAAGGCCTGACACGCGACCAGCTGATAGAAGAAATGGACCAAAAACTCTCCATCATTCCTGGCGTGGATCCCGCGTATTCGATGCCTATTCGCGACAACGTACTCGAATCGATTTCGCAAATCAAAGGACAAATTGTGGTGAAGGTCTCGGGTGACGACTTGGACGAGTTACGTCGCACTACTGAAGCCATGCAACGCGAATTCAAACAAGTGATGGGCGTTCAGCGCGCAGAGATTGACCGGCTTGGCGAAGTGCCACAGCTACTAATCGATATTGACCGAGACCGTGCTGCCCGATTGGGTTTGAATGTGAGCGATGTGCAAGACGTGATTGAGGCAGCGCTCGCCGGCCGGGCCACGACGGAGTTGTGGGAAGGTGAGCGTAAGTTCTCTGTCGTTGTGCGCCTTGCCAATGACAAGCGCAGCATTGAAAGCCTGCCAAACACGGCTATCGCTTTACCCAATGGCGGTTACGCCACGCTAGAAAACGTTGCCACTATCCACCAAGGCAGTGGCGCAATGAATATTGCGCGTGAAGCAGGACGACGGACCATGGCGATTGGCGTCTTCGTGAAAGGGCGCGATATGGGCTCAGTGGTAGCCGACATGAAGGCCCGCGTCAACAAAAACGTCAGCATCTCTAAAGGCTATGCAGTGACGTGGTCGGGTGAGTTTGAAAACCAAGAGCGCGCCATGCAACGCTTGGCATTGGTCGTTCCGATTTCCTTGCTATTGATCTTTGTATTACTCTTCAATGCCTTTGGCTCTATCAAAACTGCCGGGCTAGTTTTGATCAATGTGCCGATGGCCTTGGTTGGTGGCTTTGTTGCTTTGTGGATATTGAATATCCCGCTATCTGTATCTGCCGCGATTGGCTTTATCGCGTTGTCAGGCCAGGCCGTGCTCAATGGTGTGGTGATGCTGTCTGTCTTTCAACAGCTACGCAATGCCGGCTACACAGTAATAGATGCAGTCAAAGAAGGTTCTCTACAACGCTTGAGAACCGTTTTAATGACCGCTATGCTGGCGGCCCTAGGTTTGTTGCCCATGGCATTGAGCCATGAGATTGGCTCTGAAACACAACGCCCCTTGGCTATCGTCGTGATCGGCGGATTATTCACCGCCACGCTATTGACCTTGGTCGTCTTGCCGGCGCTGTACGTGTCTTGGTTTTCCAACACACGCCTAGCGCCTGCGGCCAAAGATTAAATATCGATATTGGCAGCGCGCAATGCGTTGCTCTCGATGAAGTCACGGCGGGGTTCTACCTCGTCGCCCATCAGCATGGTGAACACGCGGTCTGCTTCGATGGCGTCGTCGATTTGAACGCGCAATAAACGTCGTACCGCAGGGTCCATGGTGGTTTCCCAGAGTTGCTCTGGGTTCATCTCACCCAAGCCTTTATAGCGTTGGCGTGCTGTCGCGTTTTCAGCTTGTTCAATCAACCAACGCATCGCAATACGGAAGTCGCTGACTTTTTCTTCCTTGGCGCGCTCTCCTTCGCCGCGCGACACGCGTGCGCCTTCTTGCAAGAGGCCCTTGAATGTTTGAGCCGCCTCGGCCAATGCTGCGTAGTCTGCGCCATGCACAAAGTCTTGCGTGATCACGCTGCTTTTGACGTTGCCGTGGTGGCGACGGCTGATGCGCAAAATGGGTTTGTCGGTACGCTCATCGAATTCACCGGAAGCCTCTGAACCGCTGCCTAATTCGCGCAACTTGGCTTGCATATCTACGGCAGAGCGTTCGGCGTCTGCTACGGTGTCTAAATTGACAGATACGCCGTCGGCCATCGCGCGCAAGGCTTCAGCATCCATAAATCCTCTCAAACGCGCAATCACCGCTTCAGCCAGTTGGTGTTTGCGTGCAAGCTCTTCCAAAGTTTCGCCGCGCAACACTTGTGCTGCAGGGCCACCTGTACTGATGCTCGCGTCTTTGAGCGCAACGCGCAATAAAAACGCATCGAGTGCGGGTGCATCTTTGATGTATTGCTCTTCTTTGCCAACTTTCACTTTGTACAAAGGTGGTTGGGCAATGTAGATGTGGCCGCGCTCAACGAGCTCAGGCATTTGGCGATAAAAGAAAGTCAGCAAGAGCGTGCGGATGTGCGCACCGTCCACGTCCGCGTCGGTCATGATGATGATGCGGTGGTAGCGTAGTTTGTCGACGTTGAAGTCGTCTGTTGCCGACTTGCCTGACTCTGCACTGGCCTTACCAATACCGGTTCCAAGCGCGGTGATGAGCGTCAAAATTTCATTGCTAGTTAATAGCTTTTCGTAGCGTGCTTTTTCTACGTTCAAGATTTTTCCACGCAAAGGCAGAATCGCTTGGAACTTACGATCGCGGCCTTGCTTGGCAGAACCACCGGCGGAGTCTCCCTCGACGATATAGATTTCACAGAGTGCTGGGTCTTTCTCTTGGCAGTCAGCCAACTTACCTGGCAAGCCCATGCCATCCAAAACGCCTTTGCGGCGCGTCATTTCGCGGGCTTTGCGCGCGGCTTCACGGGCGCGCGCAGCATCTACGATCTTGCCGCAAATGATCTTGGCGTCGTTAGGACGCTCTTGCAAATAGTCGTTCAATGCTTTGGCAACGATGTCTTCTACTGGCGCGCGGACTTCGCTTGACACCAACTTGTCTTTGGTCTGGCTGCTGAACTTAGGTTCTGGCACTTTTACAGACAAGACACAACACAAGCCTTCACGCATGTCGTCGCCCGTCACTTCGACTTTGGCTTTCTTGGCGAACTCGTGTTCTTCAATGTATTTATTGATGACCCGTGTCATCGCAGCACGTAAGCCCGTTAAGTGGGTACCACCATCACGCTGCGGAATATTGTTGGTAAAGCACAAAACGCTTTCGTTGTAGCCGTCGTTCCACTGCATGGCCACTTCAACACCAATGTGTGTGCCAGCGATACCACCGTATGTATCGGCAGGGCGTTCGCCTTCCGAATAAAACGCATTGGGGTGCAACACTTTTTTGCCGGAGTTGATGAAATCAACAAAGCCTTTCACGCCACCTGCACCTGAAAAGTCGTCTTCTTTGCCGCTGCGCTCATCAATCAAGCGAATACGAACACCGTTATTCAAGAAACTGAGTTCGCGAAGCCGCTTGCTCAAAATCTCGTAATGGAAATCACTGTTTTGCACAAAGATTTCTGTGTCTGGCAAAAAGTGGACTTCTGTTCCACGCTTTTCTGTCTCACCGGTAATGCGCATGGGCGAGACTTCAAAACCGTCTACCACTTCAATGATTCTGTTTTGCACAAAACCTTTTGCAAATTCCAAGGTATGCACTTTGCCATCGCGACGAACTACTAAGCGCAATGACTTAGAAAGTGCGTTGACACAAGAAACACCCACACCATGCAAACCACCGGAAACTTTGTAGCTATTCTGGTTGAACTTACCGCCGGCATGTAATTCAGTTAACGCAATTTCAGCAGCACTGCGTTTAGGCTCGTGCTTGTCGTCCATCTTGACGCCGGTAGGAATACCGCGCCCGTTGTCTGTCACGCTGATCGAGTTATCGCTGTGGATGGTGACCACGATATCGTCACAGTGACCTGCCAATGCTTCATCAATGGAGTTATCTACAACTTCAAATACCAAATGGTGCAAACCCGTTCCATCGGACGTATCACCGATATACATACCTGGACGTTTGCGAACGGCTTCTAAGCCTTCCAATATTTGAATCGATCCTGCGCCGTAATCTTGATCGGCCACAGGCGTTGTCTTAAGTTCTGGTTGTTGTTCTTGGGTCATATCAATTCTTTAAACGTGCTGAGTAGCAGCACCATGGGTAGCAAAGGAAAAAAACTTATATGCGCATCGGCATGACAACGTATTTGAATGTCGGGTTTTCTGGAATAGTGAGTAATGCAGAACTGTTCGAGTCTGCTAAGTCAACTTGCACCATGTCTTGGTCCATATTGGTCAAGGCATCGATTAAGTAAGTGACATTGAAACCAATCTCTATCGCGTCTCCGCTGTAGTTGATTTCGAGTTCATCGACCGCTTCCTCTTGTTCGGCATTGGTAGATGCAACGCGCAAAATCCCAGGCTCCAAATTCAGACGCACGCCTTTGAATTTTTCAGTCGTCAAAATCGCTGTGCGTTGCAAAGTAGCTAGCAAAGCAGTGCGGCCAAGCGTGATGGTATTTTTGTGGTTCTTTGGAATTACACGGTTGTAGTCTGGAAACTTACCTTCCACCAGCTTCGTTACAAACTCCATCCCATCAAAAATAAATTTGGCTTGGTTGTTGGCGAACTGCATTTCAATCGCGCCGTCTTTGTCGCTTAATAAGCGTTGCAATTCCAAAACTGTTTTTCTTGGCAAGATTACCTCTTGACGAGGCACTTCCACTTCTAAGGTTGCTGATGCGAATGCCAAACGGTGACCATCCGTGGCCACCAAGCTTAATTGCTTGCCTTCTGCCACAAACAAAATACCGTTGAGGTAATAACGGATGTCATGCACCGCCATAGAAAAAGAGACTTGGTGCAGCAACTCTTTCAAAGTTTTTTGTGGCACGCTAAATGTTGGGCCAAGTGCTGTTGACTCTTGCACCAAAGGGAAATCTTCTGCTGGCAAGCTTTGCAAGGTAAAGCGGCTTTTTCCACCTTTGAGGATCAATTTGTTTTGGCTTGATTCCAAACTCACAGTTTGGTCACTTGGCATGGTACGCAAAATATCAATCAACTTACGCGCACCGACTGTGGTGGTGAAGTTACCGGTATCACCATCGAGATCTGCAGTTGTGCGAATTTGAATTTCTAAATCACTGGTGGTGATTTGTAAAGACTTTCCAGTTTTCTTGATCAACACATTCGCAAGGATTGGCAGCGTATGACGACGCTCAACAATACCTGCAACGGATTGCAGGACTGCCAAAACCTTGTCTTGGGTTGCTTTGAGAACAATCATCTTCTTCCTCTTATTTTCTTAATTTAAATTAGTAGTAGTAGATAAGCACAGCACAATTCTGTGCAAAACTGTATTTTCCTCTTTTTTTTCAACTACTTGGAGCATTTATAAGCCTGTGGCTAAATAGGTTTTGTGGTGTCGTGGAAACATGGATAACTTTGAAATTTTGGTAAATCTGTGGATAACTAGTGGGTTATTCAAAAACTATCCCCAGACTTATACAAAACGATTTTTTATCCTTTGAGTGTTTGTTCTAAAACGTGCAATTGCTGGTTCAAATCAGTAAGTTGTTGACGTTCTGCACCGATCTTGCGAACCGCATGCAAAACAGTCGTGTGGTCACGTCCACCAAATAGTTCACCAATCTCAGGCAAACTTTTTTGGGTCAGCTCCTTGGCCAAATACATCGCAATTTGACGTGGCCTAGCAATAGAAGCAGGCCGCTTCTTCGAATACATATCCGCGACTTTGATCTTGTAATAGTCAGCCACGGTTTTTTGGATGTTTTCTACAGAAATCTGGCGGTTTTGGATCGATAACAAATCACGTAGCGCATCGCGCGCTAATTGAATCGTGATGTCTTTTTGGTTAAACCGTGAATAAGCCAAGATTTTTCGCAAAGCACCTTCAAGTTCCCGTACGTTAGAACGCACGTTCTTGGCAACAAAAAACGCGACCTCTTCAGGCATATCTGCGTTTTCATGGCGCGCTTTGCTGATCAAAATTGCCACACGCATCTCTAACTCAGGCGACTCAATTGCTACCGTCAACCCAGCGTCAAACCTAGAAACTAGGCGCTCATGGATATCGGTCAGTCCTTTTGGATAGGTGTCGCTAGTCATCACAATGTGAGATTTTTTAGCTAAAAGCGCCTCAAATGCATTGAAAAACTCCTCTTGGGTGCGCTCTTTGTTGGCAAAGAACTGCACATCATCTATTAGTAGGAGATCAAGCGAGTGATAGCGCGCCTTGAACTCATCAAAAGTTTTGCGCTGGTAGGCCTTAACCACATCCGATACAAATTGCTCAGCGTGGATGTAGAGAACTTTGGCATCGGGTCGCTCTTGCAGCAACTTGTTACCCACAGCATGGACCAAATGGGTTTTGCCCAAGCCCACCCCACCGTAAATAAACAAGGGGTTGTAAAGCTGCCCCGGCATGGTCGCCACATGCATCGCGGCGGCACGCGCCATCCGGTTAGCCGTACCTTCGACCAGACTGTCGAACGTCAAAGCCGTATTGAGCCGATTACGCGGTCCGGTAGGTGTGTTTTCTTCAATCCCAACAAAAGCTTCGGGGAGAGATTCCACCTCATGTGTATAACTCACAACTTGAGTCCTGACTTGCTCCTCTTTAGGAGTGATCGCTAACTCAAGCTGGATAGGCTGGCCAAAAAACTGTTGTAAAAGCCCTGCAATCCGCGACGCATATTGGGCGCGAACCCAGTCCAGTTTGAAGCGGTTTCCCACCAAAACAACGACCTTAGAGAGGTCTGAAGAGACCGTCGCGCGCAGGGGTTTGATCCAGGTATTGAACTGCTGCTCAGGTAACTCCTGAGCCAATTGGTCAACGCAGGATTGCCACAAACCATCACCCGAAGCTGGTGTAGAGCCATCTAAGGGCAATGAAGAAATACCGTGGACCATGTGTTTTTGTTCTGTGGATAGATGGCCCAAAAATGGGCGCAGGGGGGTACTTTATCAAAAAATTATCCACAGGCTAGAACTTGCCCGATCAGGTTAACCCTAAATCCAAATTTGTGGCGCTCAAACAAGGCTTCGGAACCCAGAAATCAACAGAAGAGTAAGGTAGGAGAGGGGGATGGCTTGCGAACGACATAAAGCGCAAAGCGCGGAGTCGCAAGCCATCCCCCTCTCCTGCCTTACGGCCACAAACAATAACGCAGCCCATAAAAAGCAACAAATATTGCCGATCCCGCGAAAATTTGCGATAATTTACGGTTTCCCTGATTCACAGGGGCCTGTATTTGGAATAACCATGAAACGCACATACCAACCCTCTAAAACCCGCCGCGCACGCACGCATGGCTTTTTGGTTCGCATGAAAACCCGTGGCGGTCGCGCTGTGATCAACGCGCGTCGTGCCAAAGGTCGCAAACGTCTCGCTGTCTAAGCTAACGCGAATTTTTGGGGCCTTGGGGCTTTGCGCTGGTTGAGCTGTGGAACATTTAAAACAATGGGCCCAGTATCAGGCGGTAATGGCTTGCGGAGCAGTCTGTAAAACCCCTCACTTTGTTTTGCACAGCTGGAGCTCCGCAACAGCAGCCGAAGCGGCCCCTTTTGTTGAGGGCCGTTTGCTTTTGGGGGCGTTGACGCCCAAGCGCTGGGCGAAACGTGCGGTGACACGCAACTTAATCAAACGACAAATCTACGAGGTGTCTGCGTTGTATGCACAAGAATTAACACCCACAGCCCATGTGGTACGCCTGCGTGCAGAGTTCGATAAAAGATATTTTGTAAGTGCATCTTCTTTGGCGCTCAAGCAATCGGTGCGCAGCGAATTGACGCAACTTTTTGACAAATTGTCCCAAGCATGATGCGCTTGTTTTTGATTCGCGCGGTCCAAACGTATCGCTTACTTTTAAGCCCCTGGCTTGGCGCATCGTGTCGTTTTGAGCCAACGTGCTCTATTTATGCATTAGAAGCATTAGAGAAGCACGGCGCAGGAACTGGCAGCTATCTCACCTTGCGACGTTTAACACGTTGCCATCCTTGGTGCGCGGGCGGGCACGATCCTGTTCCTGCGCATTACACCCTTTTTGCAAATTTGACGCCATCCACACTTGGAAAGAAAAACACATGAATGACATTCGCCGCACCTTTTTGTGGGTGATTTTTGGTTTCTCTATGGTTTTGCTGTGGGACCAATGGCAAATCTTTAATGGCCACAAAGCCACGTTTTTTCCTAGCCCCGCGCCCGTAGCGTCGCAGCAGAGTGCGCAGGGCGCCGCCATGCCGCCAAGCGGAACAACGCCAGCAAATGGTTTGAACAACAACCCGATGAACGGTGCTAACACCGGAGTACCGTCAGGTATTCCTGCTCCAGTAGGAGGTACCGCATCCAATGCGACAAACACCTTATCCGCCGCAGGCACGATTCCTGTGCAAGATACGGTTGCGCAAAAAAGAGAAATCGTTCAGATAACAACCGATGTTTTGAAGGTTGACTTTGACACAGAAGGTGGAAACGTCGTCCGCGTCGAGTTCTTGAAGCACGCAGATGTGAATCGCCCCGGACATAACGTGGTGTTGCTCGACAACAGCGCTGAGCGCATTTACATGGCGCAAACAGGCTTAATTTCTAGCGTGCCAGGCGTGACCTTACCCACACACAAAACCGCAATGACCGTGCGCCCGGGTCCTCGCGAGTTGAAGGGTAATAACAAATCCTTGTCGCTTGTATTTGAATCAGCGCCACAAAGCGGTGTGCAGTTAATCAAGACCTACACATTCAAAGCCGATGATTACGCCGTGGATGTCAAACACGATATCGTCAACACCTCTGACCAAGACGTCACACCGCAGTTGTATTTCCAACTCGTGCGCGACGGCAACAAACCCGTCGGCGAGTCTTCTTTCTATTCAACCTTTACTGGCCCTGCGATTTACACCGAGGCGAAGAAATACCAAAAGGTGGAGTTTGCAGATATCAAGAAAAAGAAGGTAGACATTGAAACGCAATCGAGCACGGGTTATGTCGCCATGGTGCAACATTACTTTGCCAGCGCGTGGGTTTTGCCCGATGGCGTGCTGCGTAATATTTCGATGGACGCCGTGGACATCGGCGCGCGTATGCCTGACTGCTGCTACCGCGCAACGTTAATTGCGCCACTGGAAGCGATCGCACCAGGCAAAACAAAAAGCGTGTCAGCCACCTTGTTTGCGGGCCCGCAAGAAGAGCACGAACTCGAAGCCATTTATCCCGGCTTGGAGTTGGTCAAAGACTATGGCTGGCTCACCATTCTTGCCAAGCCGCTGTATTGGTTGCTCAACAAACTCAACAATATCCTCAATAACTGGGGATGGTCCATTGTTGCCTTGGTCGTGCTCATCAAAGCAGGCTTTTATTGGTTGAACGCACATGCCTATAAGAGCATGGCGAAAATGAAAGCGATCAACCCAAAAATCATGGACATGCGCGAGCGTTTGAAAGATAACCCCCAGCAAATGCAGGTCGAGATGATGAAAATTTACCGCGAGGAGAAAGTCAATCCCTTGGGTGGTTGTCTGCCCATCGCGATACAAATTCCTGTGTTCATCGCTTTGTATTGGGTGCTCTTGTCTACAGTTGAAATGCGCAACGCACCGTGGGTGTTGTGGATACATGATTTGGCCGCTCCCGATACATCGCTAGGCGTTTGGTTTGGCGTGCCTGTCGGCATCTTGCCAATCGTCATGACGCTGACGACCGTATTGCAAACGGCATTGAATCCTGCCCCACCAGATCCTATGCAAGCCAAGTTGATGTGGATCATGCCGCTGGCTTTCAGTGTGATGTTCTTCTTCTTCCCGTCGGGCTTGGTGTTGTATTGGATTACCAATAACGTGTTGTCAATTGCGCAACAGTGGGTCATCAATACGCGTATGGGTGTACCACCGCAATTTAATTTGCCGAAGTTTTAACCACGCATTGCTTTGCTTGCCCACCACGACGACGCCATCATCGCCGTTGCGACTGCGCCAGGACGTGGTGCGGTGGGCATTGTGCGGATCAGCGGAAAGCATTTGGCGCCGTTTTCGCTTGCCTTGTGTGGGCGGGTTTTACAGCCTCGCGTCGCAAGTTATTTGTCGCTCAACGATAAAGACGCCACGCCAATAGACCAAGTCTTGGCGTTGTATTTCCAAGGACCCCACAGCTATACCGGTGAAGATGTTTTAGAACTGCAAGCGCATGGGGGGCCCGTGGTTTTGCAAATGATTGTGGCGCGCTGTTTTGAGGTTGCGATGACCCTACTGGCCAACGCAAGAGAAAACGCCAGTAATAGCAACCAACAAACACTGGCCAATTTGCGCCTAGCAAAACCCGGCGAATTCACAGAGCGTGCATTTCTCAACCACAAGCTCGACTTAGCGCAGGCGGAAGCTGTAGCCGATTTGATCGACGCGAGTACAGAAGCCGCTGCGCGTGGTGCCAGCCGCTCATTGGCGGGCGCTTTCTCTCAAGAAATAGAGCAACTGCGCAGTGCCCTAATCCATCTGCGGACCTTGGTAGAGGCTACGCTAGATTTTCCAGAAGAAGAGATTGACTTTTTGCAACAAGCCGATGCAAGGGGACAACTTACTCGCTTGCAACACAAGCTTGCAGGCGTGATGCAAAAAACGCAGCAAGGTGCTTTGTTGCGCGAAGGCGTGCGTGTAGTTATCGCCGGACAACCCAATGCCGGTAAAAGCTCTTTGCTCAATGCCTTGGCAGGAGTCGAATTGGCCATCGTGACGCCGATTGCGGGCACCACAAGAGATGCCGTGCAGCAAACCATACAGATCGATGGTGTTCCCGTGCATGTGGTGGACACCGCAGGCTTGCGTGCAAAACAAGAAGCAGACGAAGTCGAGCGCATAGGCATTGACCGTGCATGGCGGCATATTGAAGGTGCCGACGCGGTGCTGTTTGTGCATGATGTGTTGCGTCAAGGTGAGCCGGCTTATCAAGTGGCGGATGCAGAGATTGCCCAAACGTTAGCAAGCAATCTTCCCAAACAAATTCCGGTGGTGCACATTTGGAATAAAGCGGACGCGCTCAAAGAAGTTGCCCCCATTGAAAATGATCAAGAACGCCCACAACAAACAGCCGTACAAAACGACAATGTCCGAGAAATACATATTTCTGCAAAAACAGGTTTCGGTTTAGATGGGTTGCGCCAAGAGTTACTGCGCATCGCCGGCTGGCAAGGTGGCGCAAGCGAAGGCCTTTACATGGCACGCGCGAGGCATGTGCAAGCGTTAGATGAAGTGCATGCACATTTTGATATCGCTGAGGCGCACCTCGCGCAAAAAGCGCCAGCACTCGATGTATTAGCAGAGGAGCTTCGCTTGGCGCAAAACGCACTCAACGCCATCACGGGCGAGTTTTCTTCTGACGACTTATTGGGTGTGATATTTTCGAGTTTCTGTATTGGGAAATAGTGCATTCACGGGTTTGGAAATAGCCCGTTAGATAAAAGCGCAGACGTAGCATCCGTGCCACCTAAAATGCCAAGATGACGTCAAAACAACCAGCCGCCAACAAAGTCCTTGCACCAAACGATGCGCGCATTTTGCAATTGGCACATGAGACCTTGGACATTGAAGCCCAAGCGCTGTTGCAAATCAAAAATAGACTAACGCCTACTTTTGTCAAAGCAGTCCATATGCTGCTCAAAACGACGGGCCACGTTGTAGTGATGGGCATGGGTAAAAGTGGTCACATTGGCCGCAAGATCGCCGCCACTTTGGCGTCCACCGGAACGCCAGCCATATTTGTACATCCTGGTGAAG
>CANBZB010000043.1 GCA_947373745.1 Burkholderiales bacterium
ATGGACGATGTGTTGATTCCGTTTCAAAACGGCCAAGACATTGACCACGACTTAGTGGCCTTGTATTTAGGTGGTTTGTTTGCAGCGGCAGCCCTTGCCTGGAGTTTGGGTTGGGCCAAAACCTACATCTTGGCCTTGGTCTCTGAGCGCATTGGTGCAGACTTGCGCACCACGGCTTACGAACATTTGATGCGTTTGTCTCTGGAGTATTTCGGTGGTCGACGCACGGGTGACCTGATGAACCGCATTGGCGCTGAGACGGATCGCATTTGCGTCTTTCTATCTTTGCATTTGCTCGATTTTGCGACCGACGTGCTGATGATTTTGATGACCGCAGCGATTTTGCTAAGTATCGATGTGCGTTTAGCGCTCGCTACCTTACTGCCTTTGCCCTTCATCATTTGGCTCATTCACGTGGTGCGTGACAAGTTGCGTACGGGTTTCGAGAAGATTGACCGTGTGTGGTCAGAGTTAACCAATGTCTTAGCAGACACCATTCCAGGTATTCGTGTCGTTAAAGCATTTGCGCAGGAACGACGTGAGGCGAACCGGTTTCGAGATGCCAATAAGCACAACTTGGCGGTGAACGACCGCATCAACTTTGTTTGGTCTTTGTTTTCGCCTACCGTCACTTTGATGACGGAGGTGGGTCTGTTGGTGGTGTGGGGATTTGGTATTTGGTTGGTGTCGCACCATCAAATTACCGTCGGTGTGTTGACCGCTTTCTTGGCATACATCGGACGGTTTTACACGCGTCTAGATTCCATGAGTCGCATCGTTTCGCACACACAAAAAGCAGCTGCGGGTGCCAAACGCATTTTCGAAATTTTGGACCATGTCTCTAGCGTGCCTGAGACAACACACCCACAAAAGCTGCCTAGCCCATTACAAGGCCGCATTGACATTCAAGATGTGGGCTTTCGTTACGGCAACCGCGCTGTCATTCGTGGTCTGAATTTGGCGATACAACCTGGTGAAATGATTGGCTTGGTCGGGCAAAGTGGTTCGGGCAAAAGTACGTTGGTGAATTTGATTTGCCGTTTCTACGACATCAGCGAAGGCGCTATCAAGGTCGATGGTATCGATATACGCAACATCGCCTTGTCGGATTACCGTAGCCATATCGGTTTGGTGTTGCAAGAACCTTTCCTGTTCTTTGGCACTATTGCTGACAACATTGCGTATGGCAAGCCTAATGCGAGTCGACAGGACATCGTCGCAGCAGCACGTGCAGCGCATGCACATGAATTTATTTTGCGACTGCCACAAGGTTATGACTCCTTGGTAGGAGAGCGGGGGCAAGGGCTCTCAGGTGGTGAGCGTCAGCGTATTTCTATTGCGCGCGCTTTGTTGATCAATCCGCGTATTTTGATTTTGGATGAGGCCACTGCCTCGGTAGACACAGAGACCGAACAAGAAATTCAAAAAGCACTCGACAACTTGGTGCAAGGTCGAACCACGATTGCGATTGCACATCGTTTGTCGACACTGCACAAGGCAGATCGCTTAGTAGTTCTTGAGCAAGGCGAGTTAGTGGAAGAGGGTGACCACGACACCCTGATGGCAAAGCAGGGCGCTTATTGGCGTTTATATGAAGCACAAGCCAAAAATGCAGAGGTTGAGCGCGTGAAGTTAGGTGAAGTGTCAAGCAAAGAGGACATCGTATGAGTGACGTATTCACTTTAAACTTTAATGCGATGGGACAACTTGTAGTGCGTTTGCCAAATGGCACCTTGCATGAAGGTGCCGTCGTTGTTCGTGCATTTCCTATTGCTGCGCCTGATCAAAGCGTTTCGATTTTGAGTGCAGAAGGAAAAGAATTGGCGTGGATCGATACGATCTCTTCAGTGAGTGCCTCCAACCGGGAGGCAATAGAAAAAGCTTTGCAGATGCGCGAATTCATGCCGGAAATTTTGCGGCTAGATGGTGTGAATAGTTTTTCGACGCCAAGCACTTGGCGCGTTCAAACTAACCGCGGCCCGACTGAGTTTGTGCTCAAAGGTGAAGAAGATATCAAGCGACTCAGCACCCATACGTTGATCGTGGCCGATGCGCATGGCGTGCAATTTTTGATCCGTGATTTGCCAGCCCTGGATAGGCATACACGTAAGTTATTGGACCGGTTTTTGTAATCTTGCGCTAAGTCGGCCAAGTACTTCCATGCTCTGGCACCAAGGCCCGCCAACCCATCTTGTGTTCGATTCGCTGGCGTAGGGCGTCAGACGCATCTGGTTCACCATGCACCACATAGACCTGTGAAGGCGGTTCTTTCATGCTGTGTAACCAATCGATCAACTGCGACGCATCGGCGTGCGCGGAGGACGATTGCAGTTGCACCACTTCGGCATCTATTTGAATGTCTTTGCTATGGATGCGCACTACGCCTGAGCCACTGGCTAATGTGGCCCCGCGTGTGCCAGGTGCTTGGAAGCCCGTCAAGATCACCATGTTGCGATGGTCTGGCAGGTAATGTGCCAAATGGTGGAGTACCCGTCCGCCAGTCGCCATGCCGCTCGCTGCCAATATCACCATGGGGCCATGGCGGCTAGCTAATTTTTTCGATTGTTCGGTGCTCTCCACCATCGTGGCAACATTTTCTAAATCGCGAATGCCTTGTGCATCTAAGCGATGCGCATGGGGATGCTTTTTATACAACTCGGTGGTGTGCACAGCCATGGGGCTATCCAGAAAAATTGGCAAGCCATGCGGTATGTCGCCACGCTCTTTCAAGATCGAAATGGCGTACAGAATTGCTTGCGCACGGCCTACTGCAAAAACAGGAATCACTGCAACGCCACCACGCGCAGACACTTTTTTCAACGCGGTGCCGAGTTCAGCAATCACGTTTTCCTCTGGATGTTCACGATTTCCATAAGTAGATTCAATCAAAACAGTATCGGCTTGCGGCGGCTTATCAGGTGCCAACATCAACAAATCGTCGGGACGTCCTAAATCCCCGCTAAACAAGATACGTCTGCCTGCCACTTCGACCAAGACGCTAGAAGCACCCAAGATATGTCCCGCAGAGGAGAGGGTGACTTTCCAGCCAGGCATTGGACTGAAAGTATTTCCTAGGGCTTGGGGTTGTAATAAATTGAGCGATTGAATCGCTTGGTGCTTGTCATACAGGGGCAGCGCAGGCGCATGCTTGGTGTAACCGTGGCGATTCAAGAAGCCTGCATCCTCTTCTTGAATATGCCCACTGTCTGGCAAAAGAATCGCGCACAAATCACAAGTGGCGGGCGTGGCATATACCTTGCCCCGATAGCCTTGGGCATAAAAAAGCGGTAAGTAGCCACTGTGGTCTAAATGGGCGTGGGTTAGGACGACCGCATTGATTTCTTTGGGTTCAAAAGTGGGTGGGTTCCAGTTTCGCAGTCGCAACTGTTTATAGCCCTGAAATAAACCGCAGTCGACCAATAGTTTTTGGCCTTCGTGCTGCACAAGGTATTTAGAGCCTGTGACCGTGCTGGCCCCACCTAAAAAAGTGATTGTGACGCTCATAGCCGCGGTATCTCCAAGTGATAACAGACCGAATCTGTGGAAGATCAGAGCTTAGTTCTGTTATGCACAGAAGGGTTGACACATATCAAGGAACTTTTGAATAGACAACATTCACCAGTTATATCCAAAAATATGCAGACCACTAGTTTTTCAAGGTGGATTTTTTGCGTAGTCGGATATTGAGCATTTCAACGCAGACAGAAAACGCCATAGCAAAATAAATATAGCCTTTGGGGATATGGTGTTCAAAACCTTCTGCAATTAGAACAACACCCACAACTACTAAAAAGCTTAAGGCGAGCATTTTGATTGTCGGGTGATTGGACACAAATTCTCCAATTCCACGGGCAAACAACATCATCAGCCCTACGGATGTCACAACGGCTGCAATCATGATCTCAACTTGGTCAACCATACCCACGGCGGTGATGATGGAATCTAATGAAAAAACCAAGTCAATCAACATGATCTGAAAAATAACAGAAAAAAGCGTGTGACGCGATGATGTGCCGTGTTGGTCCTCGGCACCTTCAATGGTCTGATGGATTTCCGTCGTACTTTTCCAAATGAGGAATAAACCACCAACAAGCAAGATGGCGTCTCTGCCCGACACTTCATGTCCTAGTAGCGTGAACATAGGTTCCACCAGGCCGACGATCCAAGATAAAACCAGAAGCAATCCAATGCGCATAAACATAGCCATGAACAGGCCAATGCGTCTGGCAATTTCACGCTTCTCTGTTGGGAGTTTGTCGACAAGAATAGAGATGAAAATTATGTTGTCTATACCAAGCACTAGCTCTAGTGCAGTGAGAGTGGCAAAGGCTATCCATGCTTCTGGTGAAGTGATGAGGTCCATTTTGAAATGCGGTAGTAGTGTTAGTGCGCTTGCAATGCTGCAATGCGTTCTTCAAGAGGCGGGTGGCTAGCAAATAGTTTGCCTAGATCTCCCGTGATGCCCATGGCCGAAACACTGGCGGGTAGGACGCCCGCTTGCATTTGACCCAAACGTGCGAGTGCATTGATCATGGGTTGCTTTTGCCCCATCAATTGGGCGGAACCTTCATCTGCGCGGAATTCGCGCTGACGACTGAACCATGCAACGATCATGCTGGCAACAAATCCCAAAACAATGTCGAGCACGATGCTCGTGACGTAATAGCCCCAGCCAGGGCCACTCGATTCATCGTCTTTGCTGCGCACGAGGCTGTCAACAAAGTACCCGATGACGCGACTCAAGAACACTACAAAAGTATTGAGCACGCCTTGGATCAAAGTGAGGGTGACCATGTCACCGTTTGCGATATGGGCGATTTCATGTCCTAAAACGGCTTCTACTTCATCACGTGTCATGCCTTGCAGCAAACCCGTGGATACAGCGACCAGGGCGGAGTTTTTGAAGGCGCCTGTAGCGAAAGCGTTGGGCTCCCCATCGTAGATGGCGACCTCTGGCATTTCAATTCCGGCGCGTTGTGATAAGCGTTGAACCGTTTCTAATATCCATGCTTCATCTGCATTGCGTGGCTGGGTAATAACTTCTGCGCCGGTAGACATCTTGGCCATCCACTTGCTCATGAGTAATGAAATGAAAGCGCCGCCAAATCCCATAATGAATGAAAAACCTAAAAGTGCAGATAGATTTAAACCATTAGCAGTCAGGTAGCGGTTAACGCCCAACAGACTCGCTACCAAGCCAAGTACTAGCATCACAGCAAGGTTGGTGAGGATGAAGAGGAATATGCGTTTCATGAAAAGTCCTTTCAATTACTTGTCTTCTTTATTGAAAAAATACTTCAACACTAATTTGATCGTTGCGTAAAGGGCTAAGAAAATAAATGTAGCAAGTACAACGATTTCTTCGTTAGTAAGTTGCTCAGGAAACATGGTGATATGTTCATAGGTTGTAATGAATGTATTTACCACTGGATTTTCGTAGCGATACTGCATGTATCTACCATTGTCCATATCGACCTCCTTATGATGTGCATTGGCAATGATATGGATTTGTATTAAAAAATTTCAAGGGGTACATAAATGTCCATAAGAAAAATGTGTTTATTGATAACTGATTCCAATGCTGACATGGAGTGCAAATGAAGATATCAAAACTATTCAACCATTGGCCTCAACTAGTGCCATTCGTCAGTGGTATTTGTCTTTACGGCTTCCTGACAATTGCAATGCAAGGGTATTTAGCAAGCATTGCTTTTGTAATCATGATGCTTGCCGTCATTGCATCGGTACACCATGCAGAAGTGATTGCGCATCGATTAGGTGAACCCTATGGCACTTTGGTGTTGGCTTTGGCTGTAACCGTCATTGAAACTGCCATGATCTTGTCAATCATGTTTGCAGAAGTGGGTAAGAACGCAACATTACCCCGAGACACTATTTACTCAGCCGTGATGATTATTTGTAATGGTGTCGTCGGCCTGTCTTTATTGATTGGAGGGTTGCACCACAGAGAGCAACTATTCAGAATTGAAGGCACGGGTTCTGGGTTTGCTGCGCTTGTGACTTTATCGGTTCTTGTGCTGGTCATGCCCCTGTACACAATCAGCTCTCCTGAGGGCACCTATACCAATTCACAACTTTTATTTGTAGCGCTTTCTTCACTTGCGCTTTGGTTGGTATTTGTTTTTATTCAAACTATTCGCCATAGAGACTACTTTTTACCCTCTACCAATGTAGAAGACGAATCAGTGCATGCTGCGCCACCAACAGTCGCGCAAGCTTGGATTAGCTTTGTCCTAATGGCCATATCTTTGTTGTGCGTGGTTGGGTTTGCTAAGTTACTTTCACCCACCATCAAGTCCTTAGTTACGACCTACAACGCACCAGATGCCACAGTGGGTATTGTGATTGCCCTTATTGTTTTGTTGCCTGAAACGTGGGCGGCACTCAGGGCCGCAAGTGCAGATCGATTACAAACCAGCATGAATTTGGCCATTGGCTCAGCTTTAGCCAGTATTGGTTTAACAATTCCCTTGGTTGTTTTATTTTCTGTATTGTTCGGCTTTGATTTAATGTTGGGAATAGAGGCAAAAGATGTGGTGTTGCTTGGACTCACCTTTTTAGTCGGCTCTATTACCTTAGGTTCAGGAAGAACTAATGTGATGCAAGGCGCTATTCATTTGGTCTTGTTCGCTGCCTTTTTATTCTTGACGCTGGTTCCCTAACTAAGTACAACGTGTTAGGGAACCCACTAATAAGTTAATTTGGCGACGTAAGTGTAAAGCGGAATCCCCAAAATGATGTTGAAGGGAAATGTAATTCCCAGTGACATGCCCATATACAAAGCCGGATTGACTTCGGGGAGCGCATGTCGCAATACGGCAGGTACGGCAATGTAGGAAGCGCTTGCGGCAAGTACCATCAATAAAACAGTATCACCAAGCGACAAGCCCAGTAGTTTGCAAAAGAGCAGTGCCATAGAAGCATGAACCAAGGGAGAGCCAATTGCATAAAGTAGCGTGATGGGCGGCTTACCTTTTAACCCCTCAAAATTTTTAGCAGCCATCAGCCCCATGTCAAGCAAGAAGAAGGAAAGCATTCCTTTAAATAAATCGATAGAGAAGGGCGCCATTATTTTTTGGCCTGATTCACCACTGATCAAGCCTACAAGCATCGAGCCCAGTAACAGAAGTTGTGCGCCATCTGTGAAAGATTCATGAAGAATCTTTGCCATACCCATGGACGTTTGTTCGCCTGTAGCCGATGCCCGCGCTCTATTTGCTAGCAAGATCGCCAAAATAATGGCAGGCGATTCCATGAGCGCCATTGCTGCAGCCATATGGCCGCCAAACGCCATGCCGTATTGTTCTAGAGATTGGGTGGCTGTAATAAAAGTCACTGCACTCACTGACCCATATGTGGCCGCAATGGCGGCTGCATCGAAATTATTAAGCTTGGTTTTTAAAACCATATATCCCATGACGGGAATAATGAGTGCAAGGAATACAGCCAACCCTAATGCCAATCCAATTTCAAGCGTAAATCCTGATTTATGAAGCGCAAAGCCACCCTTCAAGCCTAAGGCCATTAATAGATACAAAGACAAAAATCTTGCAATGGGTTGCGGAATTTCTAAATTGGATTTCACTGCCCCAGCAAATGCACCAAAAATAAAAAATAGGATGGCTGGATCTAAAAAATTGTGCACGCCGTGATCCAAGGTAATGTCCCTGTATTGAAAACAGCAGGGACGTTAACAAACATTAACTAAAAATTAGTTAAAGAACCGCTTCAACTTATCTGCCCACCCGCCTTCAGCAGGCGAGTGCTTGGCCCCACCTTTTTTGAGCGACTCGTCTAGTTCTTTGAGCAATTTACGTTGTGGCTCTGTGAGTTTGACTGGCGTTTCGACAGAGATATGGCAATACAAGTCGCCAGGAAAGCTAGAACGTAAACCCTTCATGCCTTTACCGCGTAAACGGAACTGCTTGTCGTTTTGTGTGCCTTCTGGAATATCAATCGCCGCTTCGCCAGCCAATGTGGGCACGCGAATTTCTCCACCCAATGCGGCGGTGGTGAAGCTGATAGGGACAGAGCAATGCAAGTCGTCACCATCACGCTCAAAGATGTCGTGCTTCTTCAAGCGGATTTCAATGAACAAGTCGCCCGATGGCCCGCCGTTGGTACCAGGCTCACCATTGCCCGTGCTGCGAATGCGCATGCCGTCGTCGATGCCCGCTGGAATTTTGACTTCCAGTGTTTTTTGTTTTTTGACTTTGCCTTGACCATGGCAAGTGGTGCAGGGGTCTGGAATGATCTTGCCTGAACCACGGCAATGTGGACAGGTTTGTTGCACGCTGAAGAAACCTTGGCGCATTTGCACTTGGCCACTGCCGTTACAGGTCGTACAAGTTTTGGCAGACGTTCCTGGTTTGGCACCCGTGCCGTGGCAGGGGTCGCACTCATCCCAACCAGGAATACGAATTTCAGCGTCTTTACCTTTGGCGGCTTCTTCGAGTGAAATTTCCATCGCATAGCTCAAGTCGTTGCCACGGTAGACCTGACGGCCACCCGCACCGCGACGTGCTTGTCCAAAGATGTCGCCAAAGATATCGCCAAATGCTTCACCGAAACCACCAGCAAACTCTGCACCACCTGGGCCACCGCGCATATTGGGGTCCACGCCCGCATGGCCATATTGGTCGTAGGCCGCACGCTTTTGCGGGTCTGAGAGCATCTCGTAGGCTTCTTTGCCTTCTTTGAATTTCACCTCGGCTTCCTTGGCAGCATCGCCTTGGTTGCGGTCAGGGTGGTGCTTCATTGCCAGTTTGCGATAAGCCTTTTTTATCTCATCTTCGCTGGCAGTTTTGGAGACGCCCAAAATTTCGTAAAAGTCGCGTTTAGTAGCCATGGTGTTGTTGCTGTGGAATGTGCCAACGCCGCGCTGACCCTTGTGGGGCCTTGGCGCGGCGCACGGAGCTAAAAAGTTTTAGCCTTTTTTGACTTCTTTGACCTCGGCGTCAACGACGTTGTCGTCAGCGGGTTTGGCGTTCTCGTTGGCAGCGCCTGGAGCGCCGCCAGCTGCAGCCGCTTGTTGGGCCTGCATGTCGGCGTAGACTTTTTCGCCTAGCTTTTGAGAAACAGTCATCAACGCTTCTGTCTTTGCATCGATCTCGGCTTTGTCTTCGCCTTTCAAAGCGTCTTCGACTTCTTTGACCGCAGCTTCGATTTTTTCTTTCTCGCCAGCGTCGAGTTTGTCGCCGTGCTCGGTCAAGCTCTTCTTCACGCTGTGGACAGCGGCATCGGCTTGGTTGCGTGATTGCACGATTTCGAGTTTCTTCTTGTCTTCGACAGCATTCAACTCAGCGTCTTTGACCATTTGCTGGATTTCTTCTTCCGACAAACCAGAGTTAGCCTTGATAGTGATTTTGTTTTCTTTGCCAGTGGCTTTGTCTTTGGCGCCGACGTGCAAGATGCCGTTGGCGTCAATGTCAAAGCTCACTTCAATTTGTGGTGTACCACGCGCTGCTGGTGCAATGCCTTCTAGGTTGAACTCACCCAAAGACTTGTTGCCAGAAGCCATCTCACGCTCGCCTTGGTACACCTTGATGGTCACGGCGGGTTGGTTGTCATCCGCAGTGGAGAAGGTTTGTGCAAACTTGGTAGGAATGGTGGTGTTCTTGGTGATCATCTTGGTCATCACCCCGCCCAAGGTTTCGATGCCTAAGCTCAATGGTGTTACGTCCAACAACAACACGTCAGAACGGTCGCCTGAGAGCACTTGTCCTTGGATCGCGGCGCCCACAGCAACGGCTTCGTCAGGGTTGACGTCACGGCGCGGCTCTTTGCCAAAGAATTCTTTGACCTTGTCTTGCACTTTAGGCATGCGGGTCATACCGCCAACCATGATCACGTCGTCAATGTCACCCACTGACACGCCAGCGTCTTTGATGGCGGTGCGGCAGGGCGCGATCGTGCGTTCGATCAACTCTTCAACGAGTTGTTCGAGCTTGGCGCGGTTGAGTTTGATGTTCAGGTGCTTAGGACCTGAAGCGTCAGCCGTGATGTAAGGCAAGTTGATGTCTGTGCCAGTCGATGAAGAGAGTTCAATCTTGGCTTTTTCGGCAGACTCTTTGAGGCGTTGCAAGGCCAACACGTCTTTCGACAAATCAACCCCAGACTCTTTCTTGAATTCAGAGATGATGAAGTCGATGATGCGTTGGTCAAAGTCTTCGCCACCCAAGAAGGTGTCACCGTTGGTGGAGAGCACTTCAAATTGTTTTTCACCGTCTACGTCTGCGATCTCGATGATCGACACGTCAAATGTGCCGCCACCTAAGTCGTACACAGCAATCTTGCGATCGCCTTTTTCGGTTTTGTCCAAACCAAAAGCCAAAGCAGCTGCGGTTGGTTCGTTGATGATGCGTTTGACATCCAAGCCTGCGATGCGTCCGGCATCTTTGGTGGCTTGGCGTTGTGCGTCGTTGAAATAGGCGGGAACGGTGATGACTGCTTCGATCACTTCTTCGCCAAGATAGTCTTCAGCAGTCTTTTTCATCTTGCGCAGAATTTCAGCGCTGATTTGTGGAGGTGCTAATTTGTTGCCGCGCACTTCTACCCATGCGTCGCCGTTGTCGGCTTTGGCGATGGTGTAGGGCATCAGGTCGATGTCTTTTTGCACTTCTTTTTCGGCAAATTTGCGACCGATCAAGCGCTTGACAGCGAACAAGGTGTTACGTGGGTTGGTAACGGCTTGGCGTTTGGCAGAAGCGCCCACCAAAATCTCACCGTCTTCTTGGTACGCAATGATGGAAGGCGTGGTACGCGCGCCCTCGGCGTTTTCGATCACCTTGGTGGTGTTGCCTTCCATGATGGCCACGCACGAGTTGGTGGTGCCTAAGTCAATGCCAATGATTTTTCCCATTTTTTTCTCCGGTAATTTCTAACAATTCAGATGAGGAATAGTTGTGGATAACTTTTCCGATTTCAAGTCTTTGCGTCGTGTATTTACTGATTTAAGTCAGCAATTGCGCGTTTTTGACGCAGCCCATTTATTTAGGGGCCGAGACAGTCACAAGTGCAGGACGCAAAACACGCTCAGCAATGAGATAGCCTTTTTGCAAAACAGTCACCACGGTGTTGGGCTCTTGTTCCGCTGGCACGACACTGATCGCTTGGTGTTGGGCAGGGTCGAACTTGGTGCCGGCGGCTGGGTCGATCGCGATGATCTTGTTGCGCTCCATGGCGCTTTTGAGTTGGCGAAGCGTCGCTTCAGCACCTTCGCGAATTTGCTCAGGCGTTGCACTTTGTATGGCAAGGCCAGCTTCTAAGCTGTCGAGCACAGGCAACAAACTGTCAGCGAAGCTCTCGAGTGCGAACTTGCGGGCTTTGGACACTTCTTCGTCCGCACGGCGGCGGGCATTTTGCACCTCGGCTTGGCCACGTACAAATTGGTCTTGTAATTCAGCAACTTTGGCTTGAAGAATGGCTACTTCTGCTTGGGCAGCCGCCAAGGGGTCAAGAGGCTCAGAGCTCTCAGGCGCTGGGGCGCCAGCTGTCTGCGCACCCGCATGCGCGGAACTGCCGGTTGGATGAGCCGAGGCGCTGGGCTGGGCATGACCTTGCGATTGCGAAGGGTGCAAAGGGTCGGTGTGAGATTGTGGATCGGACATAGTCTTTAAACAGGTAATCTGGTGGAGGCTGAAGTTATTCAAGACTTGAGGGCTAAAACCTTAAGTTCAAGAGGGAATCAGCCATAAAACGACCAAAGAGAAGCAAAAAGGGGCTCTGAAGCCCCTTTTTTGTAATGCAAAAGCACTTATTCGACGGCGATCAACTCGACATCGAATTTCAAAGTAGCGTTTGGTGGAATGACGCCACCCGCACCGCGCGCGCCGTAACCGAGTTCGGGAGGGATGATGAGCGTGCGTTGTCCGCCAATCTTCATGCCTTGGACGCCTTCGTCCCAACCCTTGATCACCATGCCAGCACCCAACGAAAACTCAAACGGGTCGTTGCGGTCGCGGCTCGAATCAAACTTGGCGCCTTGCTCGCCGTCTTCGTAAAGCCAGCCGGTGTAATGCACGGTGACAAATTGGCCAGATGCAGCTTCGTCGCCATCGCCTACGACGGAGTCGGTGAATTGCAAGCCGGAGGGTGTGGTGTTCATATGACGTCCTTTTAATAGTCAGGCAAAAAAGCTTGCCAGTGTACTCACAGGTAAATCTTTTGCAGCAAGCGCGTCAAAGTTTGGTGTTCGCTCTCGGTCAATGCGGATGTGGCCTTGAGGCCAGAGTCCATGGCAGTTTGCTCGGCCGCTTGCATCAAGGTCTCTCCACTCTCAGTCAGCGTCAGCCCCATGGCGCGTCCGTCGGTCGGATGGGGCGCGCGCGCTAGCAGCTGGCGTTTCTCGAAGTTCTTCAAAAACACCACCATATTGGGCGGCAAGATATTGAGCGCGTGGCACAACTGGCGCGAGGTAATGCCTGGGTTGTGCCTAATTAAAGAGAGCACAGAAAAATCTACAGGCCGCAAATCAAAGCTGGCCATATCGACGTGGAATCGCTCGATGATGGCCAGCGAAGCCCGGCGGGCGTTGTAGCCGAGCAAGCTTTGCAGAAACGCCGCGTCCAATTTAGGACTCAGCGGTAAATCCAATGCGTTTGACGATCGGTCCCCATGCATCAAATTGTTTTTTCATATCGCGGGCCATGTCTTCTGGGCTTCCGCCTACAGGCACCATGCCAGACAAGCCGAGGCCTTCGATCACGCCTTTGTCTTTGAGCGCTAGGTTCATGGCTGCGTTGGCGGCGGTAACGACAGACGCCGGCGTTTTGGCGGGAGCGAAGAAGCCGAACCATTCTTCGACGATCAAGTCAGGGAAGCCTTGTTCGATGAAGGTGGGCACTTCTGGAACGAAGGTAGAACGCGTGCGACCAGAAGTTGCGAGGATGCGAATTTTTCCAGCCTTGTGATTCGCTATGAAGTCACCGTGAGGCGTGAACATGGAAGCGAGTTGCCCGCCGATCATGTCGGCAATGCCGGGGACGGAACCGCGGTAGGGGATGTGTTTGAGATCGACGTTGTTGTTCAAGCCCAATAAGGCCCCCAAGAAGTGGGGCGTTGAACCGGCCGCTGGTGAACCGTAGCTCGCATCGTTTGGATTGGCTTTGGCCCAAGCCAAATAGTCTTTGACGGTTTTGACTGTGGCGGGAACCAGTGGTCCCACAGCCAAACCGTGCGACAACATAGACGCCATACCCACAGTGACAAAGTCCTTGAAAGGGTCGTAGCTCAGCTTGCTGTAGATGTGCGGATAAATCGACATCATGGAATAGGGCGTGAGCAACAAGGTGGCGCCGTCTGGGTTTGCGGCCTTGACGGTGTCCACCGCAATTCGACCCGCTGCGCCGGTTTTGTTTTCAACGACAGCCGATTTGGTGTAGCTGGTGCCGCCCATCTTGTCGCCCACACGGCGGCTGGTGACGTCAGCACTTCCGCCAGCGGGAAAGCCGTTCACGATTTTGACAATTTCCAATGGCAAGGCGCTTTGGGCAAATGCGCTCCATGGTGTGAGCGCGCTGGCTGCGGCGGGTGCTAAGGCGGCTTGGATAAATTGACGGCGGTTGTTTCGCATAGTTGTCTCCTAGTGATCTTGTTGAGGTTGAGGGGAAAAAATATTCGGCGCAGTTCCTGCGTGCAAGGACTGCACCAAACTGTCGCGGTGTTTAAGCACTGCACGTTGGTTGATCGAACCCTTGTCGGTGACCTCACCTTTGTCGATGGAAGGGGGCTCACTCAGCAGCACCATCCGCGCCACGCGCGAGGCGCTGCCGGTGGCAGTTTTGGCTAAGCCATGGATGACATGTTGAAAGTGCGCCACCACGGGTGCGCTAGCCAAAACCTCAGCCATGGAAGCCTCAGCGCCAAGCCCACTCAAACCGCGCACAGCGGCAGTCGGGAAAACCATGGCGCCCACTTCATGCATGTTCAAGCCGGTGATAACAGCGTCTTGCACATAGGGCGCACCGGCGGCGATGATCTTGCCGCGCAAAGGACCCACGCTCACAAAAGTGCCAGTGGCGAGTTTGAAGTCTTCAGCTATGCGTCCGTCAAATTTGAGACCTTGGTGGACGTCGTTTTCATCGATCCACTTCACGGCATCGCCAGTGCAAAAAAAGCCTTCTTCGTCAAAAGCTTCTTGGGTTTCTTGCGGAGCGCGCCAGTAGCCAGGGGCGATGTTCGGGCCTTTGTAGCGCACTTCGATTTTGTCGCTGTTGGGAACGAGTTTGAGTTCCATCCCTGGGGTGGGCACGCCCAAGTCGCCCGCTTTCACAAAGGGGCTGGTGACAAAAATGGCAAATGGGCCCGACTCGGTCATCCCCAAGCCTGTGCCCATGACGATGCGCTCGCCGACTTCGCGTTCTTGGCTTTCGTGCAAGCTGTCCCAAATGGGTTGCGCCAATGCAGCGCCCGCATAGAAAAACATTTGGACGCGGCTGAGCAGGTTTTTGCGCAAAGCATCATCGGTTTTCATGGCGATGGCGATGGCTTCAAAACCTGTGGGCACATTGAAGTACACCGTGGGCGCAATCTCGCGTAAGTTGCGCAAGGTCTCGCCCATCAGTGCTGGCGTGGGTTTGCCTTCATCGATATAGAGCGTGCCACCGTGGTACATCACCATGCCAAAGTTATGGTTGCCACCAAAAGTGTGGTTCCAAGGGAGCCAGTCGACCAAGACGGGCGGTGTTTCCGCCAGCACCGGCATCGATTGCGCCATTTGCTGTTGGTTGGCGCACCACAAACGTTGGGTGTTGACCACCGCTTTGGGCAATTTGGTGGAACCTGAAGTGAACAGAAATTTCGCAATGGTGTCAGGCCCCGTCGCTTGCATCGCGGCGTCCACTGCGGGGGTAGCTGGTGTGGCGAGCAAGCTTTCAAAAGTGGTGGTCGTGCGGCCAGCCATCTCGCCGCTGTGCAACACCACTTCGATATCTTGACCCACTGCCGCTTCGATCGCTTTGCCATAGCGCTTGGCATCTGCGGCGAAGACCAAGCCTGGTGTCAAAGTCGTCAAGATGTGGCGTAGCTTTTCAAAGTCTTGGCTGATGGTGGAGTAGGCGGGTGAAGCCGGACAAAACGGCACACCCGCGACCAAACATCCCAGCGAGAGCAAGGCGTGTTCGAGGTCGTTCTCCGACATGATGACCACCGGACGTTCAGCATTCAGCCCTCGGTCGATCAAGGATTGCGCAATTGACCGCGCGCTTTGCCAAGCTTCGGCGTAACTGATGTGTCGCCAATCGCCCAAACTGCCGTCTGCGTTTTTGACCCGCTTGGCCAGCATGGTGGCTTCAGGTTTGGTTTTCGCCCAATGCACCAAGCGGTCGGTCATGCGGGTGGCGAAGTCTTCCAACTTTTGGTCGGCCGACATGTAGCGCACGCCGCCGTCACCCTCGCGCATAGTGACGCGGGTCACGCCAAACTTCAATGGTCTGAATTTGGGAGTGCTCATGGGCATTTCTTTTTAGGAGGTTTTGGCGACTTTGGCGGCCTTGCCTTCCAAGAAGTCGCGCACGCGTTGCTTGGCTTCGGGGGCA
>CANBZB010000044.1 GCA_947373745.1 Burkholderiales bacterium
TCAGCAAGCGAATCCATTTGCTCACCAAAAGCGCTTTGCGTATTGGTCATCCGCGCGACGCGACCGTCCAAGCTGTCGAGCACCATGGCGCAAAACACGCCGATGGCAGCCATCTCGAAACGGTCGTTCATCGCCATCACGATCGCATAAAAACCCCCAAACAAAGCGGCCAAAGTGAACAAGTTAGGCAGGACATAAATGCCCTTGCTTGGCTTGTGCGGTGCTTCGTCCGCTGAATGTTGGGAGGAATCAGTCATGCAGATCGATCAGTTACGGGTTTGGTCCACCAACTTGTTCTTGGCGATCCAAGGCATCATGGCGCGCAATTTGGTGCCGACCACTTCGATTTGGTGATCCGCCGTGTTGCGACGACGTGCAGTCATGCTTGGGTAGTTCAAACGACCTTCTTGGATGAACATCTTGGCGTAGTCACCGTTTTGAATGCGCTTGAGCGCGTTCTTCATGGCGGCGCGGCTTTCTTCGTTGATCACTTCGGGGCCTGTGACGTACTCGCCAAATTCCGCGTTGTTAGAGATCGAGTAGTTCATGTTGGCGATACCGCCTTCATAGATCAAGTCGACAATCAATTTCAGTTCGTGCAAGCACTCGAAATAAGCCATTTCTGGCGCGTAACCAGCTTCAACCAAGGTCTCAAAACCCATCTTCAACAGTTCAACGGCACCACCGCACAACACGGCTTGCTCGCCGAACAAGTCGGTCTCAGTCTCTTCTTTGAAGTTGGTTTCAATGATGCCGGCCTTGCCGCCACCGTTGGCCATCGCATAACTCAATGCCAAGTCACGGGCCTTGCCGCTCTTGTCTTGGTGCACGGCCACTAGGTGAGGAACGCCGCCGCCTTGGGTATAGGTGCTACGCACGGTGTGGCCTGGAGCCTTTGGAGCCACCATCCATACGTCGATGTCAGCACGTGGCACAACTTGGTTGTAGTGCACGTTAAAGCCATGGGCAAATGCCAATGACGCGCCCTGCTTCATGTTCGGAGCCACGTTATTGGTGTAAACCTCGCCGATTTGCTCATCGGGCAACAAAATCATGACGACATCAGCCATCTTCACTGCGTCATTGACTTCCATCACGGTCAAGCCGGCTTTGCCAACTTTGTCCCATGAAGCGCCACCTTTGCGCAAGCCAACCACGACTTTGACGCCGCTGTCGTTTAAGTTTTGCGCGTGCGCATGGCCTTGTGACCCATAGCCAATGATGGCCACGGTTTTGCCTTTGATCAAGCTCAGGTCACAGTCTTTGTCGTAATAAACCTTCATGGTCTTTCTCTCCTAAAAATGGGGGTAGTTCGGGTGAATTTATACGCGCAGGATGCGCTCGCCACGGCCAATGCCACAGGCGCCTGTTCTGACCGTCTCCAAAATGGCAGAACGGTCAATGGCTTCCAAGAACGCGTCGTTCTTAGAAACGTCTCCAGTCAGTTCCAAGGTGTAACTTTTCTCGGTCACATCGATGATGCGACCGCGAAAAATGTCGGCCATGCGCTTCATTTCTTCGCGCTCTTTACCGACAGCACGCACTTTGACGAGCATGAGCTCGCGTTCGGTGTAAGCGCCTTCGGTCAGGTCGACCACTTTCACCACTTCGATGAGGCGGTTCAAGTGCTTGGTAATTTGTTCGATCACGTCGTCTGATCCATGCGTTTGGATGGTCATACGTGACAGGCTCAGGTCTTCGGTCGGCGCCACGGTGAGTGACTCGATGTTGTAACCACGGGCGGAGAAAAGTCCAACAACCCGCGACAAAGCACCGGGTTCGTTTTCGAGCATGAGAGAGATGATGTGTTTCATGATGCCCTCCCCGCTTACAGATCTTCGCTGCCGAGCAGCATTTCAGTAATTCCCTTACCGGCTTGCACCATGGGGAACACGTTTTCCAAGGGGTCTGTGCGAATATCTAAAAACACCGTACGGTCTTTAAGTTTGCGGGCTTCGCGCAATGCAGGCTCCACATCTTGCGGACGCTCGATCAACATGCCGACGTGTCCGTAGGCCTCAGCCAACTTCACAAAATTGGGCAAGGCGTCCATGTAGCTGTGGCTGTAACGGCTCTCGTATTCGACCTCTTGCCACTGACGCACCATACCGAGGTAGCGGTTGTTCAAAGCCAAGATTTTGATCGGCGTGTTGTATTGCAAGCAGGTGGAGAGCTCCTGGATACACATCTGCACCGAGCCTTCGCCCGTGACGCAGAAAACTTCGCTATCCGGCTTGGCGAGTTTGATGCCCATGGCGTAAGGAATACCCACGCCCATAGTGCCCAAACCGCCGGAGTTGATCCATCGGCGTGGCTCGTCAAAGCCGTAGTACTGCGCGGCCCACATTTGGTGTTGACCCACGTCAGATGTGATGTAGGTGTCAGTGCCCTTGGTCATGTTGTGCAAGGTTTCGATCACAAACTGGGGCTTGATCACGGTTTGGTTGCCGCGGTCGTATTTCAAGCAATCGCGGCTACGCCAGCCTTCTATGGTTTCCCACCAGCCGGCCAAAGCCTTGGCGTCTGGCTTTTGCGCTGATTCTTTGATCATGTCGATCATCTCGACCAACACGTCTTTGACGTCGCCAACGATAGGCACATCGACCTTGACGCGCTTAGAAATGCTCGAAGGATCGATATCGATATGGATGATCTTGCGTTCGTTTTGCGCGAAGTGCTTGGGGTTACCAATCACGCGGTCGTCAAAACGGGCACCAACTGCCAGCAACACATCGCAATGCTGCATGGCGTTATTGGCTTCGATGGTGCCGTGCATGCCGAGCATGCCGAGAAATTTCGGTGAACTTGCGGGGTATGCGCCCAGTCCCATCAAGGTGTTGGTACATGGATACCCGAGCATGTCGACCAAGGTGCGTAACTCTTGGGACGCATTGCCCAACAACACACCACCACCGGTGTAGATGTACGGACGCTTGGCAGACATGAGCAATTGCAAAGCCTTGCGGATTTGCCCGCCATGGCCCTTGCGCACGGGGTTGTAGGAGCGCATCTGCACATCTGCGGGGTAGCCGTCGTAAGGGGTTTTCTTGAACGACACGTCTTTGGGAATGTCCACCACTACAGGTCCAGGACGGCCGCTGCGCGCAATGTGGAAAGCCTTTTTCATGACCATCGCGAGATCGCGCACATCGCTGACAAGGAAGTTGTGCTTGACGATAGGACGCGTGATGCCCACGGTGTCGCACTCTTGGAAGGCGTCTAAACCAATGGCGTGCGTGGGAACTTGTCCGGTGATGATCACCATCGGAATGCTGTCCATATAGGCTGTCGCGATACCGGTGATGGCATTAGTGACGCCAGGACCAGAGGTGACCAACGCAACGCCCACATCGCCAGTTGCGCGCGCATAGCCATCAGCAGCATGCACAGCGGCTTGCTCGTGTCGAACTAAAACGTGCTTAAAAGTGTCTTGTTTGAAAATGGCGTCATAGATGTAGAGCACTGCACCACCGGGGTAGCCCCACACGTATTGGACGTTTTCAGCTTGGAGTGCTTTGACAAGGATTTCAGCCCCCATCAAATCTTTGGATTGCCCGCTAACAGGGGCGACGGAAGTCTTTTCCGCGAGTGTTTTTTCCATCTTTAACCTTAGTGAATTTCTTCAATGAAAAACCTGGGGTGCTTCTTCACTTACTCTTTTGGGGCAGTGTTGAAACTTTGGACCTTCAGCCATGGACGCATATGTAATCGCGCCGGACCGAGACCCGTTTGCCATTTATTGTTGAATTGCAACGCGTATTATCGCATTTCCTGCGATGACTTCATACCAAATGTCTAAAACGCGGTGCCGGTGACATAATCTCGCCCGAATCCAAACACGGTATTTTTTTGAGTGGCCACCGAAAAAGAACTCTCTGACTTTCTGCAAAGCGTTGAAAAACGAGCTTTTAAACGCTCGGTTTATCACGTGCGAGACGATGAGGCGGCCCTTGATATCGTGCAAGACAGCATGATGAAGCTCGCCGAACATTACAGCGACAAGCCTTCAAACGAATTGCCGATGCTCTTTCAGCGGATTTTGTCCAACACTACCTTGGACTGGTTCCGCCGCAATAAAACCAAAAAAGCGCTGTTTAGCAACTTCAGCGACTTCGAATCTAGCTCCGATAGTGATGAATTCGATATTTTGGAGTCATTGACACAAAGCGATAACAACCCCAAAGTACAAAGTGCTGAGGAAAACTACGCCAGTGCCGAAAATTTCCACGATATCGAAGATGAGGTACAAAAATTGCCTACACGTCAACGAGAAGCCTTCCTGCTGCGTTATTGGGAGGACCTAGATGTCGCAGAGACGGCTGCGGCTATGGGATGTTCAGAAGGAAGTGTTAAAACACATTGCTCTAGAGCAATACAATCACTACATAAAGCCCTCTCTGCAAAGGGAATCAAACCATGACAAGATCAGACAATCACACGATGGAAACCATGCAAAACCAATTTGGTCTTCGTATTGCCGCGCATCTAGACGCGGCAGTGGCTGATTTACCCCACGATATCAGCGAACGCCTGCGTGCTGCGCGCACCAGGGCAGTAGCCGCGCGCGCCGTATCGGTGCAAGCCGGCACCCAAACGGTTGCCCAAAACGGTGTTGCCCTCCTTCACGGCGGAGATGAAGGCCTCAATATTTGGAACCGTATTGGCTCATTGCTACCTTTAAT
Source organism: Burkholderiales bacterium (assembly GCA_947373745.1). GTDB lineage: Bacteria > Pseudomonadota > Gammaproteobacteria > Burkholderiales > Burkholderiaceae_C > Limnohabitans. The sequence continues at coordinate 4,683 of CANBZB010000044.1, forward strand.
CGCTCTCGTAGCAGGCTTGGCCACCATCAAGAACTTTATTGATGACGACCGCGCCAATCAATTAGCTGAAGTCGACTCCGCCTTGTTGGCAGACGACTTGCCACCCTCTGCCTATGCCGATCCTGGATTTTTGCAGTTCTTGAAATTGCCCACCTTGACCGAGAAACAAGAGTAAATCTAACGAATGCGTCGCTGGAAACCTTGCACATTTTTTAAAAATCTCGCCCCCCTATTTGTATTTGGCGGGCTCTTGCTTGCGCTTCCCAGTCCCTCGGTGTTTGCTCAAAACACACCAACCGTAGAAAAAACAGCCGACAAGAATGTCGGCCCTGCTTGGTCTGAGCTCAGCACTCCGCAGCAACAAGCCCTAAAGCCTCTTTCAAAACTATGGCCGACGATGACTGCGGCACACAAACGCAAATGGCTCGCTGTGTCACAAAACTTTCTCCAACTCTCGGACCAAGAGCAAATCACAATCCAGAGTCGTATGCAGGAATGGGCAGCCTTGAGCCCACAGCAACGCTCTGCCGCCAGACTGAATTTCGCAGGAGCGCAACAACTGCCTAGCGAAGACAAACGGGCGAAGTGGGAAGCCTACCAAGCACTCTCTGCTGAAGAAAAGCAAAAACTTGCCGCCCAACAGGCAAGACCTGTTGGTGGTGGTGCACCGGCTATCAAGCCCGTCGCTTCTGAAAAATTAGCCTCTCCTCCGCCCAGTGGAAACGGCAACAAAGCGTTGCCACGTATTGCCTCGAACCAAGCGGCACCAGCGACTCTGTTGCCTACCACGTCATCATCTGCCACCGCACCCGTGCCTGAGAGTGCTGCCACGCAGTAATGGATTCGCCTTCTGAGATCGCGTCTGTTGCCGATCTTTCCCCCCCCAGTTTGAAACGTCGCATGGCCTGCTGGCTGTACGAAGGCATTTTGCTTTTTGCAGTGACCTTCATGGCAGGGTATTTATTCAGCACGCTCAGCCAAACGCGTTACGCGCTTGACAACCGCCATGGTTTGCAGGCTTTTGTATTTCTAGTCTTAGGCATTTACTTCACCTGGTTCTGGCACAAGGGCCAGACCCTGGCCATGAAAACTTGGCATATTCGTATCGTCGATGGTCTTGGTATGCCTTTGTCCCAGAAACAAGCCTTTATTCGTTTTCTATTTAGCTGGGTTTGGTTTTTACCGCCACTGTGTTTCTCAGGGCTGTTTTCATATTCTGGACTTGATAGTCTGCTAGTGTTGGCAAGTTGGGTTGCGATATGGGCATTGCTGACTCGGTTACAAACACAAGGACATTTTTGGCACGACATATGGGCAGGAACGCGGTTGATTCGTTCGAGCGAATCCAGCTACCCCGACCAGAATCGCAAAAAGACGCGCACCGATGAATAAGACCCCTGCTTTCTCAATTTGTGTCTACTGCGGCTCTCGTGATGGCGCCTCACCCCACTATGCGCAAGTCGCACAAGATGTAGGGCACTGGATTGGCTCACACCAAGGCCAATTGGTGTATGGGGGTGGAGAAAACGGGCTGATGGGCTTGGTCGCCAAGTCCACGATGCAAGCTGGCGGACGCGTCGTAGGCATTATTCCTACCGCGCTTCAAACGAAAGAAAAACCCCGCATTGCGTGCGACGAACTGCATGTTGTCGACACCATGCATGCGCGCAAACAAATGATGGCCGAACGTGCCGACGTGTTTTTGGCTTTGCCCGGTGGCATCGGTACTTTTGAAGAATTCTTCGAGATATGGACTTGGCGCCAACTCGGTTATCACGACAAACCCATCGGTCTTCTCAACACAGAAGGCTATTACGACGGCTTACTGGCATTTGCGCGGTCAAGCGTTGAAAAAGGCTTTTTGAACGATTCGCAAATGGCACTCATCAAAACGGGTTCTCAACCTGACGAACTCTTGCGCACTTTGGTGCAAGACGCTGGGTTTAGCCCGCAAGCTATCGCTGCGGGGCTATAAGCATTTTTTAGATGGCAGCAGCGTCTTGCTCGCCAGTGCGGATGCGCACCACACGCTCAACAGAGGTAATAAATATCTTGCCGTCACCAATCTTGCCAGTGCGGGCTGCGCGGATGATGGCCTCTACACATGTCTCTACTTCAGACGCCTGCACTACAACTTCAATTTTTACTTTGGGTAAAAAATCGACCACGTACTCGGCACCGCGGTACAACTCGGTATGGCCTTTTTGACGGCCAAAACCTTTGACCTCTGTCACGGTGAGTCCCGTCACACCGCAAGCTGCCAAAGATTCACGAACTTCTTCGAGCTTGAATGGTTTGATAACCGCTGTAATTTGTTTCATTTTGTAATCCTTGTTTAAGCACGAAATTTATTGGTAATAGGATAACGCCAATCTTTGCCAAAACTGCGATGGGTCACGCGAATTCCAACGGGCGATTGGCGACGTTTGTATTCATTAAGACGAATCAAACGGGTAACTTGTGCCACCGCATCTGCAGGCATTCCAGCAGCAACAATTTCATCGGGACTTTGGTCGTTTTCCATGAAGCGCGAAACGATCTCGTCCAACACTGCATAAGGTGGCAAAGAGTCTTGGTCTTTTTGGTCAGGACGTAGTTCTGCGCTAGGGGGACGCGTGATGATGCGCTCAGGAATCGGCTGGTCGCAGGTGCCATATGGGTTGTGCAGATTGCGCCAATGTGCCAATTGAAATACCAGCGTTTTTGCGACATCTTTAATGACGGCAAAGCCGCCCGCCATATCGCCATACAAGGTGCAATAGCCAGTGGCCATCTCGCTCTTATTGCCCGTAGTGAGAACAATCGAACCAAATTTATTCGACAAGGCCATCAACATCGTGCCACGGATACGGGCTTGGATGTTTTCTTCGGTAGCGTCCAAGGCAGTGCCTTCGAAATCAGACTTGAGAGAGCCTAAAAAGGCCTCGAACTCAGGCACGATAGAAAGTTCGTCATAGCGCACTTGCATGCGCTTTGCCATGTCGCGCGCATCTACCCAACTTATTTCTGCGGTGTAGGGTGAAGGCATCATGACCGCGCGCACTTTGTCTGCCCCTAATGCGTCCACGGCAATAGCCAAAACTAATGCGGAATCAATACCGCCAGACAATCCAAGTAGCGCACCCGGAAAACCGTTTTTGCCGATGTAATCGCGCACACCTAAGACCAAGGCGTGCCATAAATCACCCTCTAAAGTGCCTTCTTCAGCAATTTCTGCTTCTAATTGAAGCCCTGCACCAGACGCTTGCACAGCCGCCATGAACGGCTGCACTTCAAAACTCTTCGCCCGCCCTACTAAAGCCCCATCCGAATCTAAAACGAATGAGCGCCCTTCAAACACGACTTCGTCTTGCCCCCCCACCAAATGGGCGTAAATCAAAGGCAATCCTGTTTGCTGCACGCGGGCGCGCATGGCGAGTTCGCGTTCATCACCTTTACCTACGTGGAAAGGTGAGGCATTGATCACAGCAAGCAGTTGCGCACCGGCCGATTTGCTATCGGAGGCAGGCGCTTCAAACCATGCATCTTCACAGATCAACAGCCCAACGCGCACACCTGCAACCTCGAAAACACAAGGCTTCTCGCCAGGCGTGAAGTAACGCCGTTCATCAAACACTTGGTAATTAGGTAACTCGCGCTTAGCGTATTGCGCCACCACTTGGCCTTCAGTCACCACCGAAGCCATATTGAAGCGGCGCTGAATCGCCACAGATTTGGTACGTGCATCGTCACCCACTGGGTGACCGACCACCACATGCAGACCTTTTAACCCGTTCAATGCTTGGGCTACTGTTTTCAAGGCATCATCACAGGCTTTGATGAAAGAACTCCGTAAAAACAAATCTTCTGCAGCGTAGCCACAAATAGACAATTCAGGCGTGAGCACCAATCTGACGCCATCTGCATAAGCTTTTTGCGCACAATCGATGATCTTTTGTGCATTGCCTTGCATGTCACCGACGACAAAATTCAATTGAGCAATACAAATCTTTAAAGTCATGGCAATCGTTAGAGCAAAAACAACATTTCAAATGGGCTAACACGTCAATGGATTATGTCACCCGCATCTTTCTCGAACCGCGCGACATCCCTGCGCAAGCCTGGGATGTCTTGTGCGACCAACAAGATGCGCCCACACCCTTCATCTCGCATGCTTATTTACTAGCATTGCATGAGAGCGGCAGCGCAACACCTAAATCTGGATGGTCACCCCAATTCGTTACGCTTTGGCAAGATGACCAACTCGTTGCGGCTTGCGCTCTTTATCTAAAAAACCATTCCTATGGCGAATATGTATTTGACTGGGCTTGGGCCAATGCTTACGCAGAACATGGGCTTGCTTATTACCCCAAAGGATTGGTCGCAGTTCCCTTTACGCCTGTGCCAGGTTCGCGTCTGCTTGCCGTAGATGACACCAGCCGCGCTCATTTGCTCCAAACCGTATTGGATGTTTGCAAAGAGCAGAAGTTGTCTTCCCTCCATCTGCTCTTTACCAGCGCCCAAGACCGTATCGCCTGCGACGCATTGGGCTTGATGCCAAGACAAACCGTCCAATTCCATTGGCGCAACGCCCAGTTCACAGACTTTGATCACTTTTTAAGCTCGCTGTCGCAAGAGAAACGTAAAAAAATCAAACAAGAACGCCGACGTGTGCTCGAGGCCGGAGTGACTTTTAAAACACGCATGGGTTCAGAAATTTCCACACAAGACTGGGACTTTTTTTACAACTGCTATGAGCGCACTTACCTCGAACATGGCAACGCGCCCTATTTAAGTCGAAGCTTTTTCCAATCGATGCAAGAGCATATGGCACATAACTGGGTCTTGTTTGTCGCAGAACGAGAAGAACAACCCATCGCATGCAGTTTGATTGCCATTCACGCTTTAGGAAGCGATAAGGCCGTGGCATACGGTCGATACTGGGGCGCGTTAGAACGTGTAGATTGCCTGCACTTCGAAGCCTGTTATTACCAACCCTTGCAATGGTGCATAGACAACAAGGTATCGTGCTTTGAAGGTGGCGCCCAAGGCGAACACAAAATGGCCAGAGCCCTCATGCCTGTTACCACTTACAGCGCACACTGGTTGGCGCATCCTGCTTTCGCGGATGCCGTAGAGCGCTTTTTGGAACGTGAAAGCTCTGGTGTCAACCAATACCTAGAACACCTTGCAGAGCGTTCTCCGTTTAAACAAGGCGCTTGATTTATTTCAGCGTTTTTTGGTAATTGGCAATGCCATCTAAGATTTCTTGCTTAGCGGATTCAGGGCCTTCCCAGCCAATAATCTTGACCCATTTACCTTCTTCTAAGTCTTTGTAGTGCTCAAAGAAATGGGCGATAGTTTTTAAACGCAATGGATTTAAATCTTCTGGTTTTTGCCATTGGGTGTAGATGGACAAAATTTTGTCGATAGGCACTGCCAACACTTTGCCGTCTTGGCCCGCTTCGTCTTCCATTTTCAAAATACCAATGGGACGACATGGCACCACAACACCTGGAATCAAAGGCACTGGCGTGATGACCAACACGTCCACCGGATCACCATCACCACTGATAGTTTTTGGCACATACCCATAGTTAGTTGGATAGTGCATAGAGGTGCTCATGAAACGATCAACAAAGATAGCGCCAGTCGCCTTGTCGACTTCGTATTTCACAGGATCCGCGTTCATGGGAATTTCAATAATTACATTGAAAGCTTCAGGGACTTTATTTCCGGGGGTAACGTTATCAAGTGACATGGATCAATTATTTGAAAGGAGGTTAAAACTAGGGAGTAACCCGAATTTTACGTTGTTAAAACTTACTGCAACCTTTATATAGCTTAAAGTTCACAAGTTGGCCAATCATGTGACAAGTTCTTCTTGTGGCTTGAGGAAGCAACGCAGAGGTGGCATCAAGCAACCCGCGTGACGCCCACCCCTTCAGCGATACAACATCAAGGAGTTTTTATGTCAGGTAATTCCGCGTTACTTTTTGCGCTGGCGTGTGGCCTTGTAGCCGTCATCTACGGCTTTTGGGCACGATCTTCCATATTGGCTTTGGATGCTGGCAATGCCCGCATGCAAGAAATTGCTGAAGCCATCCAACTCGGCGCTTCAGCTTACTTGGCGCGCCAATACCGCACCATCGCCATGGTCGGCGTGGTCCTCGCCATATTGATTGCTATCTTCCTGAACACCACCACAGCGATTGGCTTTGTGATTGGTGCTGTTTTGTCGGGTGCATGTGGCTTTATCGGCATGAACGTTTCCGTCAAAGCCAACGTGCGCACTGCGCAAGCAGCGACACACGGAATTGGTCCTGCTTTAGACGTAGCCTTCAAAGGCGGTGCGATCACCGGCATGCTGGTCGTAGGTCTTGGCCTTTTGGGAGTTGGCGGTTTTTATTGGTTCCTTGCAGGGAACGGTAACTACACCCCAGACAAAAATTTAGCGCAATTGCTCAACCCACTGATGGGCTTGGCATTTGGCTCATCTTTGATTTCTATTTTTGCCCGTTTGGGCGGCGGCATTTTCACCAAAGGCGCTGACGTTGGCGCCGATTTGGTCGGAAAAGTTGAAGCCGGAATTCCTGAAGACGATCCACGCAACCCAGCGGTGATTGCCGACAACGTCGGTGACAACGTAGGCGACTGCGCTGGTATGGCGGCTGACTTGTTTGAAACCTATGCGGTCACACTGATTGCCACCATGGTGCTAGGCGCCTTGATGGTGGCTAGCGCACCGACTCAGGCGGTTCTCTACCCCTTGGTGCTCGGTGGTGTGTCTATCTTGGCTTCTATCGTGGGTTGCTTCTTTGTGAAAGCTTCACCAGGCATGAAAAACGTGATGCCTGCGCTCTACAAAGGCTTAGCAGTAGCTGGCGTTTTGTCACTCATCGCTTTTTACTTTGTCACCGTGGCCATCATGCCCGATGACGCATTGGGGGCTGGCACACAAATTCGTTTGTGGGGTGCCTGTGCTGTTGGCTTGTTGCTGACCGCTGCATTGGTATGGATTACGGAGTACTACACCGGTACGCAGTACCCACCTGTGCAACACATTGCACAAGCATCTACCACCGGTCATGGCACCAACATCATTGCTGGATTAGGTGTGTCCATGCGTTCTACTGCATGGCCTGTACTCATGGTCTGTGCTGGTATTTTGTCGGCTTACCAATTGGGTGAGTTGTATGGGATTGCGATTGCAGCCACGGCAATGCTCAGCATGGCTGGCATCGTGGTGGCCTTGGACGCTTATGGTCCCATCACTGACAACGCAGGTGGTATCGCCGAAATGGCTGAATTGCCAGCCTCTGTGCGCGATGTAACTGACCCGCTCGATGCTGTAGGCAACACGACAAAGGCTGTGACCAAAGGCTACGCCATTGGTTCTGCTGGTTTAGCGGCTTTGGTCCTGTTTGCTGACTTCACGCACTCGCTAGAAGGTCGCGGCATCACTGTTGCTTTCAGCTTGAGCGATCCCAAAGTCATCGTTGGTTTGTTCATTGGCGGTTTGATTCCTTACCTCTTTGGCGCAATGGCCATGGAAGCGGTGGGTCGCGCCGCTGGTTCAGTGGTGGTGGAAGTGCGTCGCCAGTTTGAAGACGGTCAAATTATGGCTGGCAAACGCAAGCCAGACTACAGCGCTGCAGTAGACATGTTGACAACTGCCGCGATCAAAGAAATGGTGGTTCCTTCCCTGTTGCCTGTTGTTGTTCCTGTTTTAGTGGGCCTCATCCTGGGTGCTTCTGCTTTAGGCGGACTGTTAATGGGCACTATCGTCACTGGATTGTTCGTCGCAATTTCGATGTGTACCGGTGGCGGCGCATGGGACAACGCGAAGAAATATATTGAAGACGGACACCACGGCGGCAAAGGCAGCGAAGCGCACAAAGCAGCTGTCACAGGCGACACCGTTGGCGACCCCTACAAAGACACCGCAGGCCCCGCTGTGAACCCGTTGATCAAGATCATCAACATTGTGGCTTTGCTCATCGTTCCATTACTTTAAAAAATCACGCATGTCAGACGAGATCATCTTAGAAGCCCGCGGACTCACCAAAGAGTTCAAAGGCTTTACCGCGGTAGACCATGTGGACCTGAAGGTTCGCAAAGGGTCTATCCACGCACTGATTGGCCCCAATGGTGCGGGTAAAACAACGACTTTCAATTTGCTCACGAAGTTTCTTCCGGTGACGTCTGGGCACATCATTTACAAAGGCGTTGATATCACCCGACTCACGGCTTCTGAGGTGTCGCGTGCAGGCATGGTGCGGTCATTTCAAATTTCCGCCGTTTTTCCGCACCTCACCGTGCTGGAAAACGTGCGGATTGGTTTGCAACGCAAATTGGGAACGAGCTTCCATTTCTGGAAACCTGAATCTTCGCTCTACACACTGAATGATGAAGCCATGGCGCTTTTAGAGTCGGTTGATTTGGCAAGTTTTGCCTCTACACAAACTGTTGAACTTCCCTACGGTCGCAAACGCGCTTTAGAGATCGCCACAACATTGGCCCTAGATCCAGAATTGATGCTGCTCGATGAACCCACCCAAGGCATGGGCCATGAGGACGTAGGACGTGTGGTTGAACTCATTCGCAAAGTCGCAGCAAACCGCACGGTATTGATGGTTGAACACAATATGAATGTGGTTGCTAATTTGAGTGACACTATTACCGTTTTAGCGCGTGGCGCTGTTTTGGCCGAAGGCCCATACCAAGAAGTTTCCAAAAACCCACGGGTGCTAGAAGCCTATGTGGGTTCAGTCGACGAAAACGAAAGCCTAGGAGCACACCCATGACTGCTCCGGTATTACTCAAAGTGCACAACATGCATGCTTGGTATGGCGAGTCGCATATCTTGCATGGCATTGACTTTGAAGTGCGCGAAGGCGAATTGGTCACACTGCTAGGTCGCAATGGCGCAGGTCGCACAACAACCCTCAAAGCCATTTTGGGTTTAACTGGCAAACGTACTGGATCCATCGAAGTGGCTGGCGTTGAAACCTGTCATTTACAAACCAATGTCATCGCACGACTAGGGCTTGGCTATTGCCCTGAAGAGCGTGGCATTTTTTCAAGTTTGAGTTGCGAAGAAAATTTGATGCTTCCCCCAAGCGTAGGCACAGGCGGCATGTCCATAGAAGAAATTTATGACATGTTCCCTAACCTCAAAGAACGCCGCAACAGCCCTGGCACGCGTCTGTCGGGTGGCGAACAACAAATGTTGGCGATGGCGCGTATTTTGCGCACGGGTGCCAAGATATTGCTACTGGATGAGATCACCGAAGGCTTAGCGCCTGTCATTGTGCAAACCTTAGGACGCGTGATTCGCCAACTCAAAGCCAAGGGACTGACCATCATTTTGGTGGAACAAAATTTCCGCTTTGCTGCACCGCTTGCAGACAGGCACTACGTGATAGAACACGGCAAGATAGAAGCCGTAGTCAAAAAAGAAGAGTTAGCTGAAAAAGCCGACATGTTGAATGAGTTTTTGGGCGTTTGATTTTTAAATTCCCGTTTGATGTTTTTGTAACCCCCTTAGGAGACACCTATGAAAAGAAAATTAATTGCGATTGCTGTTGCTACAGCTTTGACCACCGCAACCTCGCTCATCAGCGCGCAACAAGGTAAGTTGAGCGATGATGTCGTCAAGATCGGCGTGTTGACCGATATGTCTGGCGTCTATGCAGACTACGGTGGTCCAGGCGCTTTGACAGCAGCCAAGATGGCGGTTGAAGACTTTGGCGGCAAGATGTTTGGCAAAACCATCGAAGTGGTCAATGCCGACCACCAAAACAAACCCGACATCGCCAAGAGCGTGACCCAACAATGGTTTGACCGCGACAAAGTCGACATGACCGTTGAAAACCTCAACTCTGCGGTTGCGCTCACCGTGCAAGCTTTGGGCAAAGAGAAAAACAAAATCACAATCGTCACTGGCGCCGCCACGTCACGCTTGACCAACGAAGACTGCGCACCTGACACCGGCATCCATTACCTGATGGACACGATTGCATTGAGCAACGTAGTGGGTAAGGCGATTGTGAAAGACGGCGGTAACAGCTGGTTCTTCTTAACTGCTGACTACGCCTTTGGCCACTCCTTAGAAAAAGATACCGGCGAAGTTGTGAAAGCCTCTGGCGGCAAGGTCTTAGGCGCTGTGCGTCATCCTTTGTCAACCGGTGATTTTTCTTCTTACCTCTTGCAAGCCCAGTCTTCTGGTGCCAAAGTGGTCGGTCTGGCCAATGCAGGCGGCGACACGGTCAACAGTATCAAAGCCGCCTCTGAGTTCGGTCTCACCAAGAAACAAAACTTGGCTGCTTTGTTAATGTTGATCTCTGACGTGCATGCGGTTGGTTTACCCACTGCGCAAGGTCTCTATCTGACTGAAGGTTGGTACTGGAACATGAACGACGACAGCCGTAAATGGGCTAGCCGTTTCGAAGCCACCATGAAGAGAAAACCAAACTCTAACCATGCTGCCGTGTACTCCTCTACCTTGCATTACCTGCAAGCCGTGAAAGCTGCCGGAACAGACGACACCGCCACTGTGATGAAGAAGATGCGCGAAATGCCTATCAACGACATGTTCGCCAAAGGCGGCAAGTTGCGTGAAGACGGCCGTATGGTGCATGACATGTATTTGTTCCAAGTTAAAACACCCGCCGAATCCAAAGGTGCGTGGGATTACTACAACATGAAAGGCACCGTCAAAGGCGAAGACGCATTCCAATCTTTGGCGCAAAGCCGCTGCACTGCTTTGAAGAAATAATTTTCTGAAGCTTTTGAAATACAGACATCCATGACAGATTTTTTTGGTATTCCTATCCAAGCCTTGATGGGGCAACTCATGCT
>CANBZB010000045.1 GCA_947373745.1 Burkholderiales bacterium
TTGGATTTGTCTAGAGGGTTTACTGCACTCACCGGTGAGACAGGCGCTGGCAAATCAATCTTGATTGACGCTGTTCAACTGGTGCTGGGTTCCCGCGCCGAATCTGGCGTGATACGCGAAGGCGCAAATCGAACAGAGATTAGCGCTGAATTTGATGTAACCCCTGAGGTCTTGTCATGGTTGCAAGAAGAAGGCTTTGACGATATCGCAGCACAAGATGGCGTCTTACTCAAAAGAACCATTGATATACAAGGTAAGAGCCGAGCATGGATCAATGGCAGCCCTGCCACTGCGGCGCAACTGCGTGCGTTAGGCGATTTGCTGCTCGACATCCATGGCCAGCATGCTTGGCAAAGTCTCACTCGTCCTGATGCAGTCCGCGGGTTGCTAGACGCGTATGTCGGTATTGACTTAAAAAATTTGCACAGTGCGTGGACATCATGGCGCTTAGCCACCCAAACCCTGCAGGATGCGCAACATGACCAAGCCAGCTTGCAAGAAGAACGCGAGCGATTGATGTGGCAAGTGGGTGAAATAGACAAACTAAGTCCTGCCGCAGACGAATGGGATGAACTCAACAACCAACACACACGCCTTTCAAATGCGCAAGCGCTGATGGACGCCGCGCAAAGTGCTATCCATGCGTTAGAAGACGACGACACTGGCGCACTCACCCAGCTCGCAAAAGCGCAAACTGCGCTTGCAGACCAAGCCCATGTAGAGGCTGAATTCACCAATTGGGTGGATGTTTTGGCATCCAGCTTGGCACAAGCCGGTGACGTAGCGCATACATTGCAGGCTTACCTAAGCCATGCCGAATTAGATCCAGACGGTCTGCATGCAATAGACGAACGTATGGGCTTGTGGATGTCTTTAGCAAGACGCTTCAAACGCACACCTCAAGAGCTCCCAGTTGTTTACGCCGAATGGAAACAACGCTTGCAACAACTAGAAGCCTCCAGTGACCTCGAAGCGCTAGAGCGCGCCCAGGCGCAAGCTTTTGCCCACTACACCACAGAAGCACAAAAAGTTTCCAGAGCACGTGCTAGAGCAGCACCACAGTTAGCAACATCGATTACACAGGCCATGCAAGGATTAGGGATGCAAGGTGGCCGCTTTGAAGTAGCTTTGGAAGCCAACGACCAACCCAGCGCCAGCGGCTTAGAAACCGTGGTGTTTTTAGTGGCGGGCCATGCTGGCAGCACGCCCAAACCCGTTGGCAAAGTGGCCTCAGGCGGTGAGCTTTCTCGTATTGCATTGGCTATTGCTGTCACCACTAGCCAATTAGGCAGCGCCCAAACATTGATTTTTGACGAGGTGGATTCGGGCGTTGGGGGTGCAGTCGCTGAAACCGTAGGCCGCTTGATGCAACAACTAGGCGTTGACCGACAAGTGCTGGCAGTCACCCACTTGCCGCAAGTTGCAGCGTGCGCTGATCACCACGGCGTTGTTTCTAAACAAAGCGATGCACAAGGTGTAGCCAGCCGTGTGACATTGGTTGAAGGCGAGGAGCGCGTCAATGAAATTGCGCGCATGCTGGGTGGTGAAAAAATTTCAGACACCACCCGCGCACATGCGCGGGAAATGCTACAGATACAAAATAAAAATTCAATCGCTAGCGAAGGTTCTGATGCGCCTGCAAAAACGACTTCCAAAGTAAAGGCTAAAGCATGACGCTCGAGTTAGTCCTCATTACAGGCATGTCAGGCTCTGGGAAATCAGTAGCCCTACACGCGCTTGAAGATGCTGGGTATTACTGTGTAGACAACCTACCACCCGAATTGCTTTTACCATTTGTTGAATTAGAGCAACACAAACAGGCCGATCAAGTTGCAATTGCTATGGATGTGCGCAGCGCCCAGTCTTTGCCTTTGGTACCCGCGCAGTTAGCAGAGTTGCGTAGCAAGAATGTCAATATTCGCTTGTTGTTTTTAGACGCTACTACTGACACTTTGGTGCGTCGGTTCTCAGAAACGCGTAGACGCCATCCACTTTCCCGCCAGCAAGACAAGGACCAATCCACTGACTTAGACCGAGATGTGATCGATGCCATTGAAATGGAACGCAGTTTGTTAGGTGCATTGCGCGAAGAGTCACACATCATTGATACCAGCTTGCTCAGAAGCGCTAAATTACAAGGCTATATCAAGTCACTGATTTCGGCGCCAGCTACGCAACTGACTTTAATGTTCGAGTCATTTGCATTCAAACGCGGTATCCCTATGCATGCTGACTATGTGTTTGATGTGCGTATGTTGCCAAATCCCCATTACGAAGCTGGCTTGAAAAACTTAACTGGCCAAGACACCAGTGTGGCCCGTTGGTTAGCCGGCTACCCCGCTGTCAACACCATGGCAAATCAAATCGCCACTTTTTTAAAGGCTTGGCTACCTGACCTCAGTAACGACCACCGCAGCTATGTCACGGTGGCTATTGGTTGTACAGGCGGTCAGCATCGCTCGGTGTATTTGGTTGAGTTACTTAGCAAACAATTTTCATCTGAGTGGGTTACCTTAAAACGCCATCGCGAGCTAGATACCCATTAACCCAACAGTTTGCGAATGGGAGCGGGCAAGCCTATGTTGGCTATCGATGGCTGATCAAACCAACGGCCTTGACCCAAAGGCTTTTGCTTGCTCAGTCGCAAGGCCACAGGATGCAAATACAAATCTTTATGTGTCAGCACATGCTTGACCACTGGCATATCTTGTAAATCAGACATGCGCTTAGCTGTAACAAAGGATGCCAAAGTTTCGTAACTCTCAAACACGGGCAAACAATACAAGCCCACCCATATACCCGACTGCGGTCTTTGTACCAGCCATACACTTCCATTTTTAGTTTGTGCGAACAGCAACCAAAGTTGCTCACTGGTACGTTTTAACTTTTTTGTTTTGACAGGATAGTCTTCCGGTTTACCTTCTTTAACGGCCTTGCAATGGTCTTTCAAAGGGCATTGCACGCACTGTGGATTTTTAGGGGTACACAATGTGGCGCCTAAATCCATCATGCCTTGCGTGTAGTGCGGCATGGCTTGCGCAACATGCTGGGTTGGCAATAGCGCTTGCGCCTTCTCCCATAGTAATTTTTCGTTTTTAGCGAAAGCCAAATCTTGCGCAAAACCCAGGTAGCGGGTGAGCACGCGTTTGACGTTGGCATCCAAGATCGCAATGGGCTCACCAAAACACAGAGACGCTATAGCAGCTGCAGTCGATCTGCCAATGCCAGGTAATGTTTGCAAGGTTAATGCATCGCGCGGAAATTCACCGCCATATAAAGCCATAACGTCTTGTGCTGCACGGTGCAAATTGCGTGCACGGCTGTAGTAACCCAAGCCACTCCACAAGCCCATGACTTCTTCTTGGGAAGCATTTGCCAAATCTTGAACTGAAGGAAATCGCTGCATAAATCGCGCGAAATAATCACGCACGGTAACGACCTGCGTTTGTTGCAACATGATTTCTGATAGCCACACCGCATAAGGGTCTTGCGTGTTTTGCCATGGCAAATCGTGGCGGCCATGTATTTTTTGCCAAGCCACTACTGCGTTGCCAAACTGCCAAGAAGTTGTGTGCTTAGTCAGGGTTTTTGGCATACAGAACAGAAGTACGTGGCGCGTTGGCCTTGGACCAATCGTTTAATCAAATTACCGCAATGCCTACAAGGCTGTCCTGCGCGATCATATACATTTGCCTCTAATTGAAAGTAACCGTTTTGCCCATTTGCATTTGAAAAGTCACGCAAAGTGCTGCCCCCTTTTGCTACTGCACGTGCTAATACGTCGATGATGGCCTGCCTGAGTTTTTCTGCGCGCAATCGGCTGATGCGGTGTGCACGCACTGTCGGACGAATGCGTGCTAAAAATAAAGCTTCCGATGCGTAAATATTGCCAACGCCCACCACAATATCACCAGCCAATAAGACTTGCTTGATGACTGCACTGCGTTGTTTTAGATTTTTATGAAAAGTATCTAAATCAAACTGACCAGCTAAAGGCTCAACGCCAAGATGACCTAAAAGCTTTTGCGCAATAGCACTGGCTTCAGAGTCTGCATAGACCACCGCACCAAACCGTCTAGGATCGTTTAATCTTAAAAGCCCATGGGTCGTGAGTAAATCAAAATGGTCATGGGGCCTAGGGGAGCTGTTGGCAACCGTGTTGTCCGAACTAAAACTCAAACTGCCAGACATTCCCAAATGCCAAAGCAGCAAGCCCTCATTCAAATCCATCAATAGATATTTGCCGCGCCGCCTGACGCGCAAGACTTTCCGACCAATCAAAGATGTCGGTAGAACGCCCAGCGGCCAACGTAAAGATTTGCCGACACGAACGTCGGAAATATGGGCGTTAGCTATGCGATCTGCAAAACTCAAACGCGTTACTTCGACCTCGGGTAATTCAGGCATGTCAGCATCAATTTAAAAGTAAAGCCATTATGATGCCAGCATGAAGTTTTTATTGGCTACGGCCGTTCTTTCGCTGGCCTTTGCAGGGCCTCCTACTTTTGCACAAACTACCACCGAAGCACCCGAGGCACCCCTAGTGAACTCTGGGATGAACGGTGAGATGTTGTATGAAATTTTGATCGGCGAACTCAATATCCAACAAGGGCAACCTTTGGTTGGATTTTCTCTACTTTTAGACGCTGCACGCAAGTCTAATGATGCACAACTTTATGCACGTGCGGTAGAAATTGCGCTCAAAGAACGCTCTGGCGATGGCGCATTGATGGCTGCACGCAGTTGGTCGCAAGCCTTGCCACAAGACCGATTGGCCAATCTCAATTTGCTACAGATTCTGATAGCCCTTAATAAAACCAGCGAAACCTTAGAGCCTCTCAAAAAAGAAATAGCATTGAGTCCTGCAAGCGAGCGCAATGCAGCGATTCGTGTGATACCCCGCTATTACACCCGTATCACTGAACAAAAAATAGCATCCGAAGTTGTACAAAAAGCGTTGGATAGTTACACCGCAAATGCCGAGACTGCGTCAACCGCCTGGACTGTCATTGGTCGTATGCAGATGTTGGCTGCCAATTTGACTGGGGCCTTGCAATCGGCTCAAAAAAGTATGGCGCCACCTACCAAAGTCGATGTCAGCGCGCCTTTTTTGGCACTAGAGCTTTTGGGACGTGGTGTGAAAGAAGCGGAAGCGTTGGTGCTTCAAGCGCTGTCCAAACAAGACAGGCCAGACTACCCCATGGCCTATGTACGCGTTTTGATAGAAGCCAAGCGGTATGAGCAGGCTACCGAACAAGCACAAAGTGTCACGCAACGCTTTCCCAGCCATGCCGAAGCATGGTTGCTTTTGGGTTCATTGCAGTTCGAACAAGGTTTAGACAAGCAAGCCGATGCGGCCCTGCAAACCTATATCGGTATGGCAAATAAAGCGCCTAATGAAAATACCCAACGCGGCGTCATACAAGCCCAATCACGCCGCGCATCTATCTTGGCTAAGCAGGGTAAGTTGAAGGAAGCCAGACTGCTGATTTCGCAATTACCAACCACGAACGAAGAAGAGGCCCGCAGTCGACTCATGGCTGAGTTACAACTCTTGCGTGAATACCGCCAGTGGCAAGCTGCTTTTGATTTGTTGGCGCAATTTGCAGGTGACGACCTTGACTTGACTTACGAGCAAGCCATGATGGCCGAAAAACTCAATCGCGCTGAAGAGATGGAAAAGCTTTTGCGCGTAGTCATTAGCAAAGACCCGTCTCACTTCAATGCCTATAACGCCCTAGGCTTCTCTTTGGCCGATCGCAATGTGCGACTCAAGGAGGCAAAAGAGTTGATTGTGAAAGCCCTCACTTTGGCGCCAGGTGACCCCTTCATCACCGATAGTTTGGGCTGGGTCGAATTTAGGTTGGGTAATACAAACCAAGCTTTAGCGCTTTTAGAAAAAGCTTTCAAAGACCGAGCTGATGCTGAAATTGCAGCCCATCTTGGTGAGGTACTGTGGCAACTCCAGCGCGAGAGCGATGCGATTGCGATATGGCGTCAAGGGCTTGATATCGCACCAACCAACGAAACGCTGCAACAAACACTGCGGCGCTTCAAGCCGAGTATCTAACCATGCGTGTGTGGGCCAGTATCTGGCTTGTGGCGTTGCTTGTAGCGTGCGCAACCCCTGCACCCATTCGCTCTATCGCACCAGCTCCTTCTGTAAAACAATGGCAAGGTCGCATCAGTGTGACTGTGCAAAGTGATCCACCGCGCAACATGAGTTCTGGTTTTTCACTGGAAGGTAATGCACGCCAAGGCGAATTAAATTTATTCTCTCCTTTGGGTACAACCCTAGCGACATTGCAATGGAACCCCTCCACCACACAATGGTTGCAAGGCAGTCAACAACGACGCTATGACTCTATGGCCCATTTGATGGAAGAAACAACGGGAGCCGCTCTTCCCATGGACGCTATGTTTGACTGGCTTGAAGGTCATGACACTGCGTCTCCTGGGTGGCAAACCGATCTTTCAGCAATAGCCCAAGGCACTTTGGTTGCCAAACGCGTATCTCCAGAACCATGGGTAGTTCTTCGTATCAAACTCGACACGCCATAAGCCTATGTTGCAATCGCTCCACAATGTCTTAGCACCAGCCAAGCTAAATTTGTTCTTGCACATCACGGGGCGTCGCGCTGATGGCTATCACCTCCTCCAATCCGTTTTTATGTTGGTAGATTGGTGCGACACCTTGCATTTTGATGTCAAGCTGGATGGCACTATCCAACGCATTGACCTCAACACTCCCTTGCCAGCTGACGACCTGATCATGCGCGCAGCGCGCGCTTTGCAATCGGCCAGTGGCACCACGCTCGGCGCTGAGATTCGTATTGACAAACAAATTCCTGCCCAAGCCGGCATGGGTGGTGGATCTTCTGATGCCGCGAGCACCTTGATTGCCTTGAATAAGTTGTGGGGATTGAACTGGCCCGTCTCGCAGTTGCTTCCGCTTGGATTGGCATTAGGCGCTGATGTGCCCTTCTTTTTGCATGGTTACAACGCTTGGGTTGAGGGCATCGGAGAAAAAATAAGCCCTGTTTTAGTACCTCCCAGCAGCTTTGTGGTCGTCAAGCCCAATGCAGGCATAGAGACTGCGCGTATTTTTAGCCATCCCTCCCTAGAACGGGCTACCAAAACTGCTACAATTTCCGACTTTGCTGCACAGCCATACGACTTCGGTCGTAATGACTTGCAACCAGTGGCTCAAGCGTTGTGTCCCGAGGTAGAAATGGCCCTTCAGTGGCTCCAATCCCTCGGTTTGAAACCTCGCATGACCGGCTCTGGCAGCGCAGTGTTTGCGCAATTACCTGAGCACATCGTGGTGGGCACCCCACCACACGACTGGAAAGTGCAAACCTGTCGCAATATGGCTTCTCATCCATTGCGCGAATGGATGGACAGCAACGGTTAACGGTTAGTGGCTGTATGGCGACTGACCTGTGTAGGGGAATCGCCAAGTTGGTTAAGGCACCGGATTTTGATTCCGGCATGCGAAGGTTCGAATCCTTCTTCCCCTGCCAAATCTTTCATCTGCGCGTGACGGCATGCAAGCGTCATTGGTTTTGAAGCGAAGGTCATCCGTCAATATGTCGACTCCCACACCTGACTTCATGGTTTTTACCGGCAACGCCAATCCTGCGTTGGCGTCTGAAATTGCCAAGCATTTAGGCATAGAACTAGGTGCAGCCCAAGTGGGTCGTTTTTCAGATGGCGAAGTGACGGTAGAGATCAACCAAAACGTGCGTGCGCGTGACGTGTTTGTGGTGCAGTCCACTTGCGCTCCGACTAACGAGAGTTTGATGGAGTTGCTCATCATGGTCGACGCCTTGAAGCGCGCATCGGCTGAACGCATAAGCGCGGTCATTCCTTATTTCGGGTATGCCCGCCAAGACCGTCGCCCGCGCTCGAGCCGTGTGCCAATTTCAGCCAAGATGGTGGCTGATTTGTTGCAAACGGTAGGCGTAGCACGTGTTCTGACGATGGATTTGCACGCAGACCAGATCCAAGGTTTTTTTGATATTCCGGTAGACAATATTTATGCATCGCCTGTTTTGTTAGGCGACTTAAATTTGAAAAACTACAACGATTTGATCGTCGTGTCGCCAGACGTAGGTGGTGTGGTCCGTGCCCGTGCGCTAGCCAAACAGCTTCATTGCGATTTGGCGATCATCGATAAACGTCGCCCTAAGGCCAATGTGTCAGAAGTGATGCATGTAATTGGCGACATCGATGGACGCAACTGCGTCATCATGGACGACATGATCGACACCGCAGGCACCTTGGTGAAAGCGGCTGAAGTTTTGAAAGAGCGTGGCGCCAAAAAAGTCTATGCGTATTGCACGCATCCGATTTTTTCAGGCCCCGCGATTGAGCGTATTGCCAAAGGCGATGCGCTCGACGAAGTGGTGGTGACCAACACCATTCCTTTGACGGATGCGGCGCAAGCCTGTCAAAAAATTCGCCAACTCACGGTGGCACCGTTGATCGCAGAGACGATTCAACGTATTGCCAAAGGTGAGTCGGTCATGAGTTTGTTTTCTGACCAAGACCAGTTGTTCTAAACACGGTTTATTCAGACAACATGCAAGCGGGGTTGGCAACAACCCTTTTTTTAATCGGAGCCACACTGGTCGCGGTGGGCTCTCACAGGAGTTAGTTATGAAATTTGTCGCTTTTGAGCGCGCTAAGCAGGGAACGGGTGCGAGCCGCCGTCTGCGTATCACCGGTCGCACGCCCGGTATCGTCTATGGCGGAAAAGGTGAACCCCACCTCATCGAACTTGACCACAACGCACTGTGGCATGCCTTGAAGAAAGAAGCGTTCCACGCCTCTATCTTGGACATGGAAGTCAACGGAAACCATTCACAAGTGCTATTGCGCGATGTGCAATACCACCCTTTCAAGCAACAAGTGCTGCATATCGACTTCCAACGCGTCGATGCCAACACCAAGATGCACAAGAAAGTGCCTCTGCACTACAGCGGTGAAGAAAACTCACCCGCTGCAAAAGTCGATATGTGCTTGATCAACCACGTCATGACAGAACTCGAAGTCTCTTGCTTGCCCAAAGATTTGCCTGAGTTCATATCAGTTGATTTGAGTAAATTGACCAAGGGCCATTCTTTACACGTCAACGACATCACCTTGCCTGCTGGCGTGGTCGCCGTTACCCACGGCAAATCCAACCCTGTGTTGGTCGCTGTGGTTGCCACCAAAGCAGAAGAGCCAACACCTCAGCAAGCCGCTGCCGCTGCTGCAGCCGCTCCCGCTGCACCAGCCGCTAAAAAATAAGCACTTTTTTCTGCGCAGCTAAGGCCCACCTCGGTGGGCCTTTTTTTTGGCAGCAAGTGCACGAACGTCACCGATAATTTGCTAGATGATCAAACTGTTTGTTGGCCTTGGCAATCCAGGCCCTGAATACGAAGACACGCGCCATAACGCCGGGTTTTGGTGGTTAGACGCAATTGCGCAAGATCTAAAAGCCCCCTTTCAGGTCGAACGCAGCTACCACGGCTTAGTTGCCAAAACCAGCTTCCAAGGCCATCAGGTGTGGTTACTTAAACCACAAACCTTTATGAACGTTTCAGGAAAATCAGTCAGTGCTTTAGCGCGGTTTTTCAAAATAGCGCCTGAAGACATATTGGTGGCACACGACGAATTAGACATTGCTCCCGGCGAAGCTAAGATCAAACTAGGTGGCGGGCACGCAGGCCACAATGGTTTGCGTGATATCCATGCCCAACTGGGTACCGACCAATACTGGCGTTTGCGCATTGGTATTGGTCACCCCGGAGTAAAAGCAGAAGTTGCCAATTGGGTTCTCAAAAAACCTGCGCCCGATCAACGTAGTGCCATAGAAGACTGTATTTCGCGCGCGCGCACTGCGGCACCTTTTTTATTGGCTGGAGATATGGTCAAAGCCACGCAGTTGGTGCATACCGCGAAACCGCCGAGGCCCAAGCCTCCTCGTCCAGAAGCTATGTAATTAAGAAGTCGCTTGGTTTTGCAAGCGTCGAAACTTTTCCCACAAAGACTCTTGCGATTCCACATGTTGTGGATGAATAGGAATACATGCCACCGGGCACACCTGCACACACTGCGGCTCGTCAAAGTGCCCCACACACTCGGTGCATTTGTCAGGATTGATTTGATAGATTTCAGGCCCTAAAAAAATAGCTTCATTCGGGCACTCTGGCTCGCACACATCGCAGTTAATGCATTCGTCGGTGATCATCAAAGCCATATGCGTGCGCCTTATGCCTTGAGTTGCGTCTGGTGATAGACGGGTTGAGGGGGCAAATCTGCCAAATGCTCGGTATCTGCCCAACTCACGACTTGCCATTGACCATCGATACACGACACATGGTTGACACCTGCATTTGGAATATCGCAGACGCGTCTTCCATCCAAGGTGTGCTGCTGTGCGTGTCGCCAGACCATATCCAGTACCCCACCATGCGTGACCACCACCACATGGCCGTCAGCATGCTTTGCGGCCAATTCATTCATCGTCTGCATCACACGGTCGTGGAAAACTTGCGCGCTCTCAGCGCCTTGCACAGCCACCTGTGAATTGAATGCCAACCATTGGTCCCAAGCTTCTGGATATTGAACTTTGATTTCTTGCGCCGTCAGCCCTTCAAAAATACCGTAGCACTGCTCTTGTAAGCCCGGATCCAAAACAGATTCGAAACCCAAGAGGTCAGCAATGGGTTGCGCAGTTTGATGGGCGCGCTGTAATACGCTGCTGACAACACTGTGAATTTCGCGCTTGTCAGCGCGCCACTGTTCCAAGGTGTGCGCAAAGCGTTTTTTTAAGCGCTGGGCTTGCAAATGGCCTATGTCGTTTAAGGGGATATCAATCCGCCCCTGAAAACGCAGTTCGCGGTTCCAATCTGTTTCTCCATGGCGAATCAATAAAAAATCGGTCATTTTTTTGCGGAT
Source organism: Burkholderiales bacterium (assembly GCA_947373745.1). GTDB lineage: Bacteria > Pseudomonadota > Gammaproteobacteria > Burkholderiales > Burkholderiaceae_C > Limnohabitans. Next base: position 10,948 of record CANBZB010000045.1, read on the forward strand.
ACGTTAGCGGCTTTTAAGACCATGAGTTTTTGATAGACAGGTGGCGATACCAAGTTACTGCCATCGCCTTCTCCACCTAGCAATGCAATTTCTCGCACGAAAGTGCTCGAGATAAATTGGTAAGGTGCGCTGGGCGTTAGAAACACGGTTTCTACGTCGGGCATCAATTGGCGGTTCATGCCAGCGAGTTGGAACTCGTAATCAAAGTCGGTACCAATACGCACACCACGCACCATCACTTGGACGTGCTGTTGTCTGACGAAGTCGCGCATCAAGCCGTCAAACGGCATGACTTTCACTTTAAGGTTGTTTTTTAGTACCTCCCGCGCCATAGACAAACGGTCATCCAAGGGGAATAAGGTTTTCTTATGGTGGGCAACAGCCACCGCAACAATGACGGTATCGAATAATTTTGTGGCGCGCGCCACGATGTCTTCATGCCCCAGAGTGACGGGGTCAAAAGTACCTGGATAAATGGCAATCACGGGTTCAGACATAGCGGCTCCTGAAATTTCTTGTGCGTACGTTGTCGATTATGCAATCCGCTGCAACAAGTGCGCGTGTACATTGCCAGCCTTCAAGTACCTATAAGTTTGCAAGCCTAGGACAGATAAGTCGCCGTCGTCCCATTTCTGGGGAGCTTCCAAATAGATCCAACCATCTGGCTTAACACTTTGGGCGGCGGCTTTGAGTGCAGGTTCAAACAATTGGCTCTCAAAAGGCGGGTCGATGAACACAACATCCCAACTGTGTGGGGCTTGTCTGGCAAGCCAAGACACACCGTCGGTTCGCTGAACATGCGCTGCAGATGCTTTTAGGCGATCGATATGCGCTTGAAGTTGCTCTACCAACACAGTATCCTGTTCACACAGTTGCACCACACTGGCTTCACGGGATGCAGCCTCTAGCCCCAAAGCACCTGTACCTGCAAAGATATCGGCGCATTTCCATCCAACCAAGGATTGTCCCAACCAATTGAACAAGGTTTCACGCACACGGTCTGGGGTAGGACGTAGGCCGGATTTGTTCGCTACGGGCAACTTGGTACGTCGCCATTTCCCCCCAATGATGCGAACTTCTCCAGCGCCCTTGTGCGCGGGTGCGGGCTTATCTTTGGTAGAACTTGGGCGCGTAAACGTTTTCATAGAATGCTTGATTCTAGAAACCCTGCACATGTTTAGTTTTTTTAAGAAAAAATCTCCGCAAGAGCCTGCAAAGGCAGAGTCTCAACAAGCACCCACTCATACGCGCCAGAGTTGGCTCCAGCGCTTGGGCAAAGGCTTGCAACGCACAGGCCAAAGCATTAGCAGCGTGTTTACAGGGACGCGTATTGACGATGCGCTTTATGAGGAACTTGAAGCGGCTTTGCTGATGGCTGACACCGGCGTCGCCGCCACCGAATATCTGCTGAAAGACTTGAAGCAGCGCGTGAAAGACACTTCGACCACGGACCCATCTGCAGTCAAAGCGCTATTAGCGCAAGCCATTACCCAATTACTAAGCCCCTTACAAAAAACATTGACCATTGGTGAACATGTACCAACCGTGATCATGGTGGCTGGTGTGAACGGTGCGGGCAAAACCACCTCCATTGGCAAACTCACCCGCCATTTGAGTGAGAGCGGCGCCTCGGTCTTGCTGGCAGCGGCAGATACCTTTCGTGCGGCTGCCAAAGAGCAATTAGGTGTTTGGGCTACACGTAATTCAGTGGATATCGTCTCGCAGGCGGGTGGCGACCCTGCGGCTGTGAGTTTTGATGCCGTCACCGCTGGCAAGGCACGCCGCAAAGACGTGGTGTTAGTAGACACTGCCGGGCGGCTCCCGACCCAACTCCACTTGATGGAAGAGTTGAAAAAAATCAAGCGCGTCGTGCAAAAGGCAGATGCCTCTGCCCCACATGAGGTATTACTCGTTATCGATGGCAATACGGGACAAAACGCATTGGCGCAAGTCAAAGCTTTTGACGAAGCCCTAGGTTTGACAGGCTTGGTGGTGACGAAGTTGGACGGCACAGCCAAGGGCGGAGTTTTGGCCGCCATTGCCCTTTGGGGACAATCTCGCCATGCTTCTGGTGGGAATGTGGTGCCGGTTTATTTCATTGGTGTAGGCGAAGCCGTGGAAGACCTAGAGACTTTTAACGCCCAGGAATTTGCCGAAGCTTTGCTGCAGTAAACCCCGATACGGGCCTTCCATAGGCCAGATTAGTCCTCAAAACAAAAAAGTTAGCACTCTTTGCCATAGAGTGCTAAAATCAGGATATGTACCCAAAAGGACTACAAATGACTATGTTATCAAGCTCCACACTTGCTGTTGCCAACCCTTGGGCTTTGGTCCCTTCGCTTGGCAATTTAGATGCGTATATCTCTGCCGCCAACCGTATGCCCATGCTCACCTTAGAGCAGGAGCAGGAGTTCGCCCGCAAACTTAAAAACGAGAACGATCTTGAAGCTGCCGGTAAGTTAGTACTTTCTCACTTACGTTTGGTCGTATCAATTTCTCGCCAGTATTTGGGTTACGGTTTGCCCCACGGCGACCTGATCCAAGAAGGCAATATCGGCCTGATGAAAGCCGTCAAACGTTTTGACCCTGACCAAGGGGTGCGCTTGGTGAGCTATGCCATGCACTGGATCAAAGCCGAAATCCATGAATACATTTTGAAAAACTGGCGCATGGTCAAGGTGGCCACCACCAAGGCCCAACGCAAACTGTTCTTCAATTTACGTTCTATGAAACAAGGCTTCAAAGCTGATGCAGACGCTAGTGACTCCGACATGCATCGCAGCACGCTCAACCCGCAAGAGGTCGATGCCGTGGCCAAGCAACTCAAGGTCAAACCTGAAGAAGTGCTGGAAATGGAAATGCGCATGTCGGGTGGCGACGTCATGCTCGACCCCACACCGAATGAAGAAGGCGAAGAGGCATTTGGCCCCATCGCTTATCTAAGCGACACCAACCATGAACCCACCGTGATGATGGCGGCGCACCAGCGCGATGTATTAGCTTCGGACGGTATTGCTGCTGCCTTAGAAGTGCTAGATGAGCGTAGCCGTCGTGTTGTCGAAGAACGCTGGCTCAAAGTGCAAGACGATGGTTCAGGCGGTATGACGCTGCATGAACTAGCAGCTGAGTACGGCGTCAGCGCCGAGCGTATCCGTCAAATCGAAGTGGCTGCCATGAAAAAAATGAAGGCTGCTTTGGCCGAATACGCCTAAGGCTTCAGCAAGACAGCAATGTCTTGCGCCATCGCTTGCGCACCACTGCCATAACGGCTGAACAAGCGCACTTGGCCTTGGCCATCAAAGATATAACTACCAGCGGAATGCTCCATGGTGTAACTCGTAGGCGTTTTGCCATCGACCTTCTTGTAGTAAATCTTGAATTCTTTGGCCACCTCTGCGAGTTGTTCGGGCGTAGGAATCAAGGCCACAAAGTCAGGATCAAAGTTGGTGACATAGGCATTGAGTAACTCGGCCGTATCGCGCGCTGGGTCTACCGTGATGAATACGGCTTGCAACTTATCACCATTGGCACCTAATAAACGTTTGACCTCTACCAACTCTGTCATGGTGGTGGGACATACATCGGGGCATTGGGTGTAGCCAAAAAATACCACCACGACTTTGCCTTTGAAGTCCGTCAACTTGCGTTCTTGCCCTGTATGGTCTTTGAGGGCAAAGCTCTTGGCGTAGTTAGCACCTGTGACGTCGATGGCATTGAATTTTGGTTTGTCTGGGCTACAACCAGTGACAAACGCCAAACTGCAAGCGGCAAAGCCAAGCACCAAGCTTGTAACGAGGCGGCGGCGTCGAATTAGTTTCATAAATAGTGGTCTATCAGCAAAGCCGCAAACAACACGCTCAAATGTATAAGCGAGAAGCGAAATGTTTTACGCGCTAATGCATCTGAGTAGTTACGCCACAAAGCCCAACCATAGCCACAAAAACCGAGGCTCAAAATAACAGCGGCGACCAAATAAAACCAACCGCTCATACGGTAGACAAAAGGCATCAAACACGCAGCTAACAACACGATGGTATAGAGCAGTATTTGTAAGCGTGTGAATTCATTACCATGCGTGACGGGCAACATGGGCAATCCAGATTTACGGTAATCCTCTACGCGGTAAAGCGCTAGAGCCCAAAAATGCGGCGGCGTCCACAAGAAAATAATCAAGAACAAGATCAGCGCTTCTGGTCCTACATCACCCGTCATTGCTGCCCACCCCAACACAGGTGGCATGGCACCAGATGCGCCACCAATCACAATATTTTGTGGCGTCAATGGCTTGAGGATGACGGTGTAAATGACGGCATAGCCCACAAAGGTGGCGAAGGTCAACCACATGGTGAGTGGGTTGACCCACACATACAACAGCCAAGACCCAAATGCGCACATCAGACCCGAAAAAACCAAGGTCTCGGTGTCTGACAACTCACCTTTGGCGGTGGGACGCCATGCAGTGCGTTTCATGACCGCGTCGATTTTCTTTTCCAC